>JBKCFX010000058.1:0-1136 GCA_046303595.1 Bacteroidia bacterium | reverse complement strand
ATACAGCGGTTCCGGGCGAAGCAATATCGATTGTTTCCAAACCGTAAGCAGCTCCATTGTTTTTTACATCCGAACTGGTGCTATTCGTTACTGCGATCATGAACAAAGAAGCACATGCTGTTGGGATATCGCCGACTAAATCGATATTTGAGTTTGCGTTTGCGGTGGCGCCTGCACTTAAAATTCCATACGCACCAAGTGTATCATAAAATGCGCACCAGATGGGGTAATCGGCAGGATCGCCATTGTCGACACCGAAAGATGAATTGGTAGCCACTACGAAAGCACCTTTTTCGCCATTGGTCTCATCGTACAACATGCGCATCTCGGCGGCATAAGCATATGCAGCAACAACAGTAGCCTCGTTGCCAGATGAGCCGGCAATGGGTAAAACCTTCGCATCCCAATTTACCCCCGATACTCCAATTCCATTGTTCCCTTTGGCAGAAATAATCCCCGCTACGTGCGTTCCATGTTGGTCTGATGGAATGGTACCATCGTCGGCATAGGCATCCCAACCCGAAACATCATCTACGTACCCATTGTTGTCATCATCTTGTCCGTTACCGGGAATTTCAGAGCGATTCACGTAATAGTTCACTTGCAAATCGGGATGATTCATTTGAAATCCGCCATCAATTACGGCAACAACAATGGTATCACCGGCTGCAGTTAAACCACCCGTTGAAATGTCCCAAGCGAGTTCGGCATCGATATCTGCACCGGCTACTCCTCCATTTTGTCCGGTATTGTTTAACGACCATTGCTGTGTGTACGAAGCATCATCGGGCACCGTATTTCGCAACTGCACATGATGATTGTGTTGGGCAAGCGCGGTAAAACGGTTAGCCTTTAGTATTTGCAAGGCTTCGGGCGATTCGGACCGGATCAAATAAATTGGAAACCGACGCGAAAGCGAACGTTCCAGTTTAAATTCTTCATAAGAATGTTCCATATTCAGTTGAAAAAGGAATGCATCCAGCTGTTTAGAGTCTTTAAGTTGAACGATGTATTCGTTTGGAACAATGTTGGTTTCTTGAGCTGTTAGGCCAGTTACAGAGGCAATCAGAAGAAGCGTAAAAATCTTTTTAAACATACACGAGATGGTTTGGCTTGCAAGATACAGCGTAATGAAT
>JBKCFX010000057.1:0-10754 GCA_046303595.1 Bacteroidia bacterium | reverse complement strand
TCGCGTGGATTTTGCCAGTTCTGGCGTTCGCGTGGATGCTGTTGTTGCGGTTGGCCTGATTGGGCAGCAACCGGATTCGATTGGCCGGGATTTGGCGGTGCAGAACCTTCTGCGGGTTGATAATTTGAGAGATTGGAATCGGTTCTATTAAAAGGAACGCGTTGAGGTTCGCGCCTAACATGCGAATCTGCAGAAGAAATAGAGGATTCCTCTGTTTTATCACCTTCAACACGTTCACGACGCCTGCGCTGATGTTCGCCTTGTGGTTTGGCCTCCTGCGATGGCCTTTCGGTTCTTTCAATTGGCTGAACGGGTTCTGGTTTTTCAGGCATTTTACTATCCACAACATTCGCTGGATTAGGGCGCCGACCACGTTTAGCCGCTTCGGGCGTCTTATTCTCCTGAGCAAGGGGTGGATTTAACTCGCGTGATGCTCTGGCGCGCATTTCTGCTGGGCTAACTGCGATTTTAACCGCTTCAATTTCCTGCTTGGTAGCTGCATTTTTCTTTTTCATCGATGAGGTAAGTTCAGGTTTCACGGCCTGTTCATCGAGAATCTTATAAACGAGTTCGTTTTTTTTAAGTGAATCTGCTTTTGCAATTTTCAATGAAGCAGCAATTTCGCGCAATTCGCCAACGAGTTTGGCATTTAGCTCCTGAATGGTATACATGTAAACGTTTGGGGGGTTCCGGTAAATCCGGGTTAAATGAAGAATTAAGTCGATTGCGTTAATTCGTTGGCAATAATACAACAATAATTTTTATAAAGAACAAATCCACAAAAAAATCAGATTAATACCGATTGCTTACGTATTTTTGCGGCCCCTATTTATCAAATAACCACCATGTTGCAAAGAATACAAACCCTTTATTTATTTGGGGCTCTGATTGTTAACTTTTTATTTTTATTTGTTCCAATCGCATCATCACCAAACAATGCGGTAAGTCAACCAATAGACAAAATTTTAATTGCATTGTCATTGGTTTTGAGCGGCATTCTATTACTCACCATTTTTTCGTATAAAAATCGTAAGCGCCAGCTCATGTTTTGCAAATTGCTTTTTGTGGGATATTTATTTCAAATGCTATTGTCAAACCTTTTGTTTAAAGTTGTTGAATTGAAGTGGAATGGTATTCTGCCTTATGCTTCAATATTTCTGACATTTCTTGCTTATCGTGCCATAAATCGCGATGAGAAGCTCGTAAGGTCGGCTGATCGGTTAAGATAAACAGCATGCAAAAAACCTTCATCAAGAATCTGGCATTGCTGCTTGCCCTCAATCTGTTGATTAAGCCATTTTGGGTTTTCGGCATCGAGCGAGAGGTTCAGGAGGTTGTACGAACTGAGAATTATGGATTGTATTTCGCGCTTTTCAATTTTTCGTTTTTACTGAATATTATTCTTGATTTTGGGATTACCAACTTCAACAACAAGAATATAGCCCAGAACAATCATTTAATCACCAAGCATTTTTCGAGCATACTCGGCTTGAAGTTATTGTTGGGAATTGCGTTTATGGGCATAACCATGGCCGCGGGCTTGATGCTGGGTTACTCAGGAAAAGCCTTGTATTTACTCGCTTTCATGGGCTTCAATCAGTTTCTTGCGTTTATGATTATGTACCTGCGCTCGAATCTTGCGGGATTGCATTTGTTTGCAACCGATAGTATTATTTCGGTTCTCGACCGCAGCCTCATGATTTTGTTTTGTGGTATCCTCTTGTGGGGCAATATTCTCGACGCGCCGTTTACGATTGAAACGTTTGTTCTCACACAAACATTTTCCTATTTTATCACCACACTGATAACACTGATTATTGTTGTGCGCAAGGCGAAATTCAAAGCGCTGAAATGGAATTTCCCGTTTTTCGTTCTTATTCTTAAAAAGAGCCTCCCTTTCGCAATCTTAGTATTGCTGATGACCTTCTACAACAGGGTCGATGCGGTAATGCTTGAACGGATGCTGCCCGATGGGGCACTCGAAAGTGGAATTTATGCAGCCGCATACCGTGTGCTGGATTCGGCGAACATGTTTTCATTCCTTTTTGCGGGATTGCTCTTGCCCATGTTTGCCCGCATGATTCGTTTTAAGGAATCTGTTGAAGCACTTGTTAAACTTGCGTTCACGATTTTAATTACGCCGTCGGTTGTAGTGGTTGTTGCAGCCTTGTTTTATAATTATGAGCTGATGGACTTGTTGTATGCCGAGCACATTTCAGAATCGGCGCATGTGTTTTCCATTATTATGGGATGCTTCATTGCTACATCATTAACGTACATTTTCGGAACACTTCTAACGGCAAACGGAAACTTATTGCAGCTCAACATCATGGCATCTTCGGGCATGGTGTTGAATTTGCTGCTCAATTTCTTCTTGATTCCTCATTTCAAGGCGGTAGGGGCAGCATATTCAAGTTTGTGTACGCAGAGTATTACTGCTTTGCTTCAAATCTATCTCGCTCAGCGGATCTTTAAATTCCGTTTTAACAAACGATTGATGATTCGCTTAACACTATTTATTGGTTTGGTTTTTTCGCTTGCGTTTTTATCACGCGAACTCTTTAGCAATTGGATTTATGGAGCTTTCTTCCTGCTTATTGCCGGCGGTTTATCGTCTTTTGCTATTGGCTTATTGCATGTAAAATCTATTTTCCGTATACTAAAATATGGATAAATGCGTTTGAAATCGGTTCATTCAATTATTGATACATTTGCAAATTATTTAAATCGACCCTAACAACTCACGATGGAACAACACTCTGGAGATTCATTATTTGATTCAAACAAACTGGTTCTTTTTTTATGGACCAAACGCAAACAAATCGGGTATACAATTCTTATTGCAGCGATTTCTTCAATTATTTTTTCTTCGCCGTTTTTTATAAAACCGAAATACAAGTCGTCGGTGGTTTTGTTCCCCACAACCAATAGCTCAATTTCAAAATCGCTTCTAAGTGAAAGTGCCTTCGAAAAGGAGAATATCCTTCAGTTTGGTGAGGAGGAACAGGTCGAACAAATGCTTCAGATATTGAATTCTGACGAGATCAGAGAACGTATCATTGATAAGTTTAACCTGATGGAGCATTATCGAATAGACCCGGATGCCTCCTATCCGATTACTAAACTGAATAAACGATTTGAAGAAAACATCTCATTCAATCGAACCGAATACCTCTCGGTAAGAATAGATGTTTTAGACGAAGATCCTCAACTGGCCGCAACAATTGCCAATGAAATTTCGGATTTACTCGATTCTGTTAAAACCCGCATGCAGCATGAGAGAGCTCGTAAAGCGCTCGCGATTGTTGAAAAAGAATACCGCGATTTTGAATCCTATCTTACTGCCCGCGAAGACACACTGAATAATCTGCGCGCACTGGGCGTTCTTGATTACAATTCACAAGTCGAGCGACTTAGTGAGGCCTATGGAAAGGCACTCTTGGCCGGCAATGCAAATGCGGTTAAAACACTGCAGGAGCAGATGCAGGTGCTGGCGAAATACGGCGGAAAAGCAATGGCGATTCAGCAAGATATGGAGCACGATCGTAAAAATATGAGTCAGCTCAAGACGAAATATGAAGAAGCAAAGGTCGATGCTACCGATAAGATTCCACATAAGTTTATTGTAAATCTTGCGAAGCCTGCCGAAAAAAAGGTTTATCCGGTGCGTTGGCTTATCGTATTGGTTTCAACATTGGCAGCCGGTATGTTATCTGTTATTGTATTACTGATTCTTGAAAATATCCGAAGGGTTAAAAGTACCTTATAATTGTGATTCAGCAGTTTATTAACCGAATAAACACAGGGAAGGCGAACAACTGGTATTGGGGTTGTCTTGCCTTGTTTATTCTACTAAATAGCTTTTTTACGGCAAAGGAGTTTTATTATCTGCCTGTTTTACCGCTGGTTGTTCTAATTGTATTTGCCTCGCTTGTGGCATTAGATAAACTGGTTTTTTTTATTCTGTTTTTCATCCCACTTTCATTAACTATCGAATTCAGTGAGTTTGCTGCTTTAACCTTACCAACAGAACCTTTGTTGTTCGGTGTTATGCTCGTTTTCTTTTTTCGATTGATGTTCGAAGGCGGATTCGACATTAGGATTACGAAACATCCTGTAACCCTAGCCATTTTATTTCACCTTAGCTGGATGTTTATTACTTCCTTGTCATCGACAATGCCTTTGGTTTCAATAAAATATTTTGTAGCAAGGCTTTGGTTTGTAATTAGTTTTTATTTTATCGCAACACAAATATTCAGAAGATTCGACAGAATAATTTACTGGATTTGGCTTTTTACCATACCATTGAGTTTGGTTATTTGCTATTCGATTATTCAATTTTTCAATTACAACATCGACAAAGACGCTCTCTACTGGGTGATGCAGCCCTTTTTTAAAGACCACACCATTTACGGTGCCGTTATCGCAATGATGCTTCCGCTGATGTTCGTATTTAGTTTCGATAAATCGTATTCTCCGAAATACCGGTTTATTTCGTTCGGTTTTTTTCTGATTATTCTTTTAGGGATAGTGGTTTCGTACACCCGGGCGGCTTGGTTGAGCGTTGCCGGAGCATATTTCGTTTACCTTGTTTATCTTCTTCGTATCAACTGGAAAATTGTGTTGATTGGGTTTGTCTTTATTCTCGGCATTCTGGGTTACTACAGTGATGAAGTAAAATTGAAACTGGCTGCCAACAAACAAAGCTCTTCGCAGGATTTGGGCGAGCACCTAAAGTCTGTTTCCAACATCAAGTCTGATGCATCAAACATGGAACGCATCAATCGCTGGAGCTCGGCTCTGCGTATGTTTCGCAAAAAGCCGCTTGTTGGTTTTGGTCCAGGGACGTATCGTTTTCAGTACGCACCCTATCAGCGTTCATACGAACTTACTTACGTGAGCACAAATGCCGGAACTTTGGGCAATGCACATAGCGAATACCTAGGGCCATTGGCAGAACAAGGCTTACTCGGAACGATTTCGTTTTTGCTGATTGTAATTTTCTCCATCAAAACAGGTTCGCGAGTTTATTTATATTCAAAGTCGCGACAGGTTCGGTTTTTAAGTATGGGAGCGCTTATCGGCTTATTCACGTATTTCCTTCATGGATTTCTGAACAACTTCCTGGATCAGGATAAGGCATCTGCGCCTTTTTGGTCTTTAGTGGCTATACTGGTCGCGTTGGATGTGTATCACCGGCAACACATACAATCTGCCGCTTCAGAAAAGGCAATAGCAGAAACAGACGAATCAATAAAATCGGCAGGTGAGTAGCGATACATCATCGAGTGAAGGCTGATCTCCCTTGTGCGAGGTAAAATCGCGAATAAGCATTTCGTTAAAGGCCGCAGCCGAAAGGTCTTTATTTTCTCGCACCAACTCCTGCAATTGCTCAATCCCAAAGTCAACGCCGCCTTCGTTTTCTTGCTCAACCAAACCATCGGTATAACAAACCAATAAAGATCCATGGTCGATTCGAATCAATCCGCTTTCGAGGCGGTGTAACTTCTCGAGCATCCCCAAGCCGGTTGTACCCGATGTCAACACCAGAATTTCGTTGCCCGAGCACAGCACCGGCGGATTATGCCCTGCATTTACATACTCAAGCATTTGATTATCGATTGTATACCGGGCGATGAATAGGGTAATGAACTTCTCGCCTTTCGCAGCTTGTACCACATGGTCGTTTAATTCACTCACCAGACTTTGCAGATCAGTATTTACCGAAATACGCGCACGAAGGAATGCTTGAAAGTTCGCCATAAGCAAGGCCGCTGCCACGCCTTTGCCCGAAACATCGGCCATGCAAAACATAACCTCCCGTTCACTTAAGCGAATAAAGTCGTAATAATCGCCGCCAATCTGACGAACCGGCTTGTATACGGCAGCAAAATCGAAATGCTCATCCTGCGGCAAACTCGATGGAATAAACATCGATTGTACCTCTTTGGCCATCTCCAATTCGCGTTTGAGCATTTCCTGCTGTACATTTTCTTTGAAAAGGCGCTTATTTTCGATAGCTACCGAAATGATATTGCTGATGGTTTGCACAAATTCCAGATCGGCTTTGTGCTGGGTTTTAATGCCTTTTCGGTCGAGTCGGCCGAGTAGCAAATAGGCCAACGCCTTACCTTTATGCTTCACCGGAATGACAACATCGAAGGCTTCAAGCATGTCGGCTTCGCGCACCGGTTCGAGTATGGTTAAATCGTCGAATCCTTCCAAGTCGCGCTCGGGTTTGATGCGCGCAATATCAAAATCGGCGTCTACATGTACAGGCCATTTCCAAATTTCATCGAACGAACAATATGCAATACGGCTAAACCCCAGCTGCTTGTGGAGAATAAACTCGTAAATGCTGAACAGGTCGCGCGCCGACGCGTTGTTGTTAATGGCACGGGTTACCTGCAACAAGGCGTACAACTGGTCTTTTTGCCGTTGTTCCGGATCTTTATGTGAATATTCGAGCACTTTATTCGGCCTTGTTTTCGTTCATGCGCAAGGTCTCCAGCATATCGGGTATGCGTTTTATATAAGCCATTTCTTTCATTTTGCTTCGCGCCTCTCCAACCGGTGAGCCGAAATAGGTTTTACCACCTTCCAGCGATTTGGGAACACCCGATTGCGCCAATACAACTGCACCTTTACCGATGGTTAAATCCTTCGAAACACCAACCTGCCCCCACAAAATAACTTCATCTTCAATTTTGCTCACGCCCGCAATCCCAACCTGAGCTGCAAAAAGGCAATGAGAACCAACAACTGTATCGTGCCCGATATGAATCTGGTTGTCGAGCTTGACACCTTTTCCCAGAATGGTATCGCCACTAACGCCTTTGTCGATGGTACAGGCGGCCCCAATTTCTACATCATCTTCGATTACCACGCGGCCCGACGAGCGCAGCTTATCGTAGCCTTCGGGCCTGCGTTTGTAGTAAAAGGCATCCGCACCAATTACTGTTCCTGCGTGAATTTCAACGCGGTCGCCAATTACCGTATAGTCGTAAATGGTAACGTTGGGGTGGATGATGCAGTCTTCACCAATTGTAACATGATTGCCGATAAAAACACCCGGCTGAATAACACTCGAACGCCCGATTTTAGCCGATTCGGCAATCATCTGACTCGATGCCTGGAATGGTCTGAAAAAGCGCACAAGAAAATTGTAATCGGCAATCGGATCATCGCTAAACAGCAATGCTTTACCCGGTGGGCAATCGACTTCTTTATTGATGAGAATCGTTGTGGCCGCCGAGTTCAGGCATTTGTCGTAATATTTCGGATGGTCAACAAACGACATATCGCCCGGCTCAACCTGATGGATTTCGTTGATGCCGGTAATAAGATGGTCTTCAGGTCCCGAAAACCGAATATTTAACAATTCAGCAATTTCTTTGATGGTTTTTGCAGGATGGAGCTTCATGCACTTCAAATGAGAAGCCGCAAGGTAAGTTAAATTTGCCGTTCTTAGCCGACACAACAAAACTGCCACATTAGAGTTTTCATGCTATGAATGCGAATCAGGCCATCGAAACGCTTCGCCTACAAAGACCTATAACCCACGATGCCGTGCGAAAGTCTTTTCGTAATTTGGCTAAGGAGTACCATCCCGATAAGCACTTTACCGATGTGGCTCGCGAAAACGCATCGGCCATGTTTGTGCGTATAAAAGCCGCAGCCGACATTCTTCTCGAAATTCCCGAAAGCGAAATAAACAATCCACGCCAGCAGGTTCGTCGACCGGTAAACCGCGTAAAGCGCGAACGTTCGTACACACCTCCGGCCAAACCCTTGATTTTAAACCATCCGTTGGTAAAAGAATTCGAGAACATTATGCAGTTGTTACACCTTGCTAAAAAGTCGCAAGTCAATGCCTTTATGCGGAAACTATTGGTTGAGGGTAAATATGCGCCCGGTTTATTTATCGGCAATTTGTACGAACGTCTGTTTGAACGAAAATATGCCGGCGAGGAAAAACTTGGTTCAGGCGCCTATGCGGTACTTCTATCGATGCGTTTGCTTTGGGGAGCCATTTTTATGATTGTCTCTTTTTTTACCATGGCCATTTTAGGATTGCTGGGTCTGGTGTTTTTATTCCCACCAGTTGCACTGTTTTCGATTGTTTACTGGATGTATCATCAGATGCTTGAACCAATGGTTAAAAAGCTAAATAAGACAATCGAACCCGGTGTGCGTAAATCGTGGCTAAAGGCGCGAAGAATTTATTTGTGGTACCGCACTTTGCCCTTGTTGCCCATGGCTGCCGGGGCGTATTTTTTTGTGCGGTTGTGTAGCAGAGGGACATATTATGCAAACAGCATTGCGTATTTGCTTTGCGTTCTGTTTGGTTTATTGGCCCTGAGTATTTTTTATGAATGGCTGCATTATTTCAAGGTGAAGTTTGCTCGGAATTGATAGTGTTTAAGGGATTAATTTTCAAGCTTACTTGCCTGTTACTACAAATTCGGTTCGGCGGTTCAGGGCTTTTCCTTTTTCGGTCAAATTACTTGCTACCGGTTTACTTGCACCAAACCCCTTGTAACTTAAACGATCGGGGTTGATGCCATTTAAAATCAACAAGTCGTAAACAGTTTTTGCGCGGGCATCCGAAAGTTTCAAGTTGTCGGCAACATTCCCTGCATTGTCGGTATGGCCGTGAATGGCAATTTTAATGCTTTTATTTTCGTTGAGGTATTCGGTTAATTCGCCAACAATCGTTACTGTTTCGGGGTTTATAAGTGCCGAACTCGTTTTGAAATAGATGTTATTGATTTTATAAGGTTTGCCTACTTCCACCGATTCCACTTTCAAATCCATTTTCATCGGTTTGCCGAGACTCGTATCTGATTTTGAAAAGTATTGCGATGTAAATGCTTTTCCCGGTTGTTTTACAGTAATAATATGGTCGTCGTTGAAGGCCACAACGGCTACATATTTTCCGGTTGCCGAATCAACGGCAACTTCGGTAACTTCCTTCGTGCGGGCATTTTTAATTTCAACCCGGGCATCACTAACTACTTGATTGTTTTCGTCCTTCAAAGCTCCCGACACAAACAATACACGTTCTGGACGAACTTCCTTGTAAAGTTCAAATGAATACACATCCCATCCTCCGTTTCCTTTCAATTTGTCGGATGCGAAATAGCCATACTTGCCGTCTGTGCTTACAAAAAAACCCAAATCTTCCTTTTCGGAATTGATTGGATAGCCAATGTTCTTGGGTTCGCCCCAACCTGTATCGGCACTTAACTTCGACATGTAAATATCATAACCCCCATAGCCCAAATGTCCGGTTGATGAGAAATACAATGTTTGCCCGTCGGAATGGAAGAAAGGTGATTTTTCGTTTCCGGATGTATTGATTTTAGGACCCAAGTTTTCGGGTAGCTTCCAGTTCCCTTTTGCATCTTTCTCGCTCTTCCAAATATCGATTCCACCCAAACCTCCGACACGATTGGATGCAAAATATAAGGTTTTGCCATCGCTCGAAAGACTCGGCTGTGAGTCCCAACTGTCTTTTCCGTTAATGGCTGCCCCTGCATTTTTAATGGGTTCCCAACTTCCATTGTTTTGCATGGTGTACCACAAATCGCAGTTCAATCCATCGCCGCCTTCGTCTTTACAAACGGTAAAGAACATGTATTTGTTATCGGCCGAAAGCGATGCGCCGCCTTCGTTGTTGTTGCTGTTGAAAGGCGCCGGCATGGGTGTGCCTTTGGCGAATGAATTGCCTCCGGTATTGGCGGCAAATGAAAATCGCTCCTGACGCTTTTTTTCTTCGGCAATGCCGCCCGTAAATTTATTTTCAATGAAGGTGCTTCGTGTAAAATAGGCGGTTTCGTTATCGGGTGTAATGATGGGCAAATATTCGTCGGCCTCTGTAGAAAGCGCGGCCAGCGGATTCGGATTGAACGGAACAGGATGCGAGTATCCGTCGATGTAGAACCGGCATGCCCGAATCATCGCTCGGGCGTCGCTTTTTTCGGCATCTTTTCGCGAACGGCTGTCGACAAACTTCTGTAGATTCGCTTGCGCATCCTTCCACTTTTTTGCCTCAAATTCGATGCTCCCCAGCCTGAAAAAGGCCATGGGTTCAAATTCGGGACAAACGCGGGTAACAACGCGGAGATATGGCTCTGCATCTTCGAACTTTTTCTGTTTATGCAGTAAATCGGCCATTACCCAAGATGCTCGTGCAAAATCGGGTTCAATTTCGATGGCTTCTTTTAAAAGTTGACGCGCTTCGTTTTTATCGGTTTTTATCACATCGAGCGCTTTTTCGTAGAGTTTGTTTGCCTTTTTGTTATCACTCAGCGGACACAATTCATCCTTGTCCTGAGCACTCAGAATGCTCGGTATTGCAAGGATTGAAATTGTTATGAATCCGATGAGTAAACGCATCTTATGTCCCTTTGAACAATTTGTTGAGTT
This sequence comes from Bacteroidia bacterium, assembly GCA_046303595.1. Taxonomy (GTDB): domain Bacteria; phylum Bacteroidota; class Bacteroidia; order M30B66; family M30B66; genus CAMCXT01. Next base: position 323 of record JBKCFX010000057.1, on the reverse strand, counting down.
GTTTTTTGGCTTCCTCTTCCGCTTTTTTCTTTGCTTTATCTGCTTCTTCCTTGGCTTTTCGTTCGGCCTCCTGCTTTGCTTTGTCGGCCTCGCCTTTTAAACGCTCCTGTTCTTGTTTTAGTTTTGTCTCTGCCTCTTTTTTCAATTTGTCTTTCTCGGCATTGGCGCGATCCTCAAGTTCTTTTTTACGTTTCTCAAGTTCCTCACGGGCGCGCTCTTCGGCTTGCTTTTTCAAATCGTCCATGGCATTTTCGGCCCGGTCGCGAATATCGGTTGTAATTTTAGGATTCAGTACCGTACCAGCGATTTTTATTCCTACCGGA
>JBKCFX010000056.1:0-2746 GCA_046303595.1 Bacteroidia bacterium | reverse complement strand
TACATCAACCTTTGAGGATGAAGGATTTATTCATTGTTCGAAGGTTGAGCAGATAAGCGGAACACTCAAGCGATTTTTTAGAAACCGCACCGATATACGCATTTTAAAAATCGACACCACCTTACTCGACGCGCCTGTTTTATATGAAGCAGCCGACGATGGTTCGGGTTTTTTTCCGCACATTTTTGGCTCCATTTGCATGCAGGCAATCGTAGAAGTCGAAATGCCGCAAGGTTACAGACGCGGCAGATAGCAGTGTTCCATGTTCTTCGTTTTCATTGGTCGGAACGAACAAATCGTAGTTTTTAACAGGTTACGAACGGTTTTATAAACACTGTTGTGCAAAAATGTGAGTTGGCACGAATTCAAATGCCGGAATCATAGACTATTTTTGCCCGATACACTAAAACCATGCAAACAACCGGAACAACATTGGCAACGATAGAACAGGCCAAAAAACTGGGAATACTGGAGGAAGAGTTTGAACGAATCTGCAGTATCTTGGGAAGAACGCCAAATTTTACAGAGCTCAGTATTTTTTCTGTCATGTGGAGTGAACACTGTTCCTACAAAAATTCAATTGTTTGGTTAAAAACATTGCCGCGGGAGGGAGCGTGCATGCTTGCTAAAGCAGGCGAGGAAAATGCCGGACTTGTTGATATTGGCGATGGACTTGCATGCGCATTTAAAATTGAGTCGCACAATCATCCTTCTGCACTTGAGCCATATCAGGGAGCGGCAACCGGAGTAGGGGGCATTAACCGCGATATTTTTACCATGGGTGCCCGTCCGATTGCCCAACTAAACTCTTTGCGTTTTGGTGATATTCAGAGCAATCATACGAAGTGGATTATCAATGGTGTTGTAAAGGGAATCGGCGATTATGGGAATGCATTTGGCGTGCCGGTTGTTGGCGGCGAGGTGTTTTTTGATTCCTGTTTCAATCAGAACCCTTTGGTGAATGCCATGTCGGTAGGAATTGTTAAGGTTGGCGAAACAGCCTCTGCCATCTCGTATGGTGCCGGGAATCCGGTTTATATCGTTGGTTCTTCAACCGGAAAAGACGGTATTCACGGGGCAACATTTGCCTCGGGCGATCTTACCGAAGATAGTGCGAATGATCTTCCGGCGGTTCAGGTTGGCGATCCATTCCAGGAAAAATTGCTCCTTGAAGCAACACTGGAAGTTATTCAGACCGGAGCCATTATCGGCATGCAGGATATGGGAGCAGCCGGTATTACGTGTTCTACATCCGAAATGTCGGCCAAGGGTGAGCATGGTATGGACATTTGGCTCGATAAGGTTCCCACACGCCAGGCTGGAATGCAGGCTTGGGAGATTTTACTTTCGGAATCGCAGGAGCGCATGCTGATGGTTGTTGAAAAGGGTAGGGAAGAGGAGGTTGAAACAATATTCACCAAATGGGATTTGCATTTTGCCGTAATAGGAGTTGTTACCGAGGGAAACCGATTGCGTTATTATCAGCATGGTGAGTTGCAGGCGGATGTTCCGGCGCATGATTTGGTTCTTGGAGGAGGTGCACCGGTTTACCAGCGCAGCTACACCGAACCGGCATATTTTGCCGAGTCGCAACAGTTCAATTCGTCTCAGGTCCCGATTCCGAATGATTTACCTGAAATTGCACGATTTCTGATTTCTCACCCGAATATTGCCAGCAAACGATGGGTATACAGGCAATATGATTCGATGGTGGGAACGGCAAACATGAGTACCAACAAGGTTTCTGATGCCGCTGTTGTTCACGTTAAGGGAACGGATAAGGCGTTGGTTATGACGGTTGACTGTAATTCTCGGTATGTACATGCAGATCCGGAGAAGGGAGCCGCCATTGCGGTTTCAGAAGCGGCCCGCAACATTGTTTGTTCTGGTGGGAAACCACTTGCGGTAACCAATTGCCTGAATTTTGGCAATCCATACAATCCAGAAGTGTATTGGCAATTTGTTGGAGCGATAAAAGGGATGGGCGCGGCTTGTAAAGCACTCAATACGCCTGTTACGGGTGGAAATGTTAGTTTTTACAATCAAACGGTGCTAGCAGGAAAGCAGGCGGTGCCGGTGTTTCCTACGCCAACAATTGGTATGCTTGGAATTATGGAAAACTTAAAAACACATACCGGATTGTCGTTCCGAAATGCGGGCGATCGTATTTTTCTTTTGGGAAATCTGTCAGACGATATCAATTGCTCAGAATACCTTTACTCGTGGCATAAAGTAGCCTTGAGTCCTGCTCCTGAATTTTCACTTGAACACGAATTGAAATTGCATAAATTGATTGAAGTGCTTATTTCGGCCGGAGCTGTTGAGTCTGTTCATGATATTTCAGATGGTGGGTTGTTTGTAGCTTTAGCAGAATCGGGGTATTCGGGCCATCTGGGATTTGCCATTCAAACGCCTGAAAACTTGCGCGGTGATGCATTCCTTTTTGGCGAAGCGCAAAGCAGAGCAATTGTTTCGGTAAATGCTGCGAAACTGGATGCATTCCGAAATCTGGCTGCAATGGTTGATTTTCCGATTCGCGAAATTGGTATGGTAACTGAAGGTTCGGTGCGTGTTGATGAAGTGATGTATGGAAACATTGATGAATTTAGTGCACTCAACGAAGCGTCCATTTCATCTGCAATGAGCCATGCAGGCAGCTAATCCCGGTTCGATTAAACATTGGAGCGCCGAAGAGCGGCCACGCGAAAAATTCAAGACATTCGGCGCAGGGTCGCTAAGTGATGCC
>JBKCFX010000055.1:0-4418 GCA_046303595.1 Bacteroidia bacterium | reverse complement strand
AACCATATCGATATCGAATCGGTACTCTGGCTCGAAGATTTTCTGGTCAATAAAGCCAATGCCGTATTGGTGATTTCGCACGACAAGGCCTTTATCGATAACATTACCAACCGCACCATCGAAATTACCATGGGGCGCATGTACGATTACAAGGCCAACTATTCGCATTATCTGCAATTGCGCGAGGAACGACGCGCCCACCAAATAAAAGCCTGGCAAGAACAACAACGCGAAATTGCCGACCACATGGCGTTTATTGAGCGTTTCCGGGGAACGTATTCAAAGACCAATCAGGTAAACTCGCGCGAACGCATGCTGGAAAAAATCGTTCCCATCGAAATAGACGAAGTCGACACGTCAGCACAACGTTTGCGCTTTCCACCTGCGCCACGTTCGGGCGAACATCCGGTTACAGTGCGCGATGTGTCGAAAAAATATGGAGAACACGTTGTTTTCAAAAATGCCAATATGTCAATTATCCGAGGGGAGAAAATTGCATTTGTTGGACGAAATGGTGAAGGTAAATCAACTATGATCAAAGCCCTGTTGGGCGAAATTGATGTTGATGGAGGAAATGTTCAGCTTGGACACAATGTTAAAGTGGGCTATTTTGCGCAAAACCAGGCCGCTTTGCTCGATCCCGAGCTCAGCGTTTTCGAAACTGTTGATCAGGTTGCCGTGGGCGATATCCGCACGCAGATTAAAAATATGCTGGGGCGTTTCATGTTCAGCGGCGACGATATCAACAAGAAAGTAAGTGTTTTATCGGGTGGTGAGCGTACCCGGTTGGCCATGGTGAAACTTTTGCTCGAACCGGTAAACCTGCTCATTCTAGATGAGCCCACCAACCATCTCGATTTAAAGTCGAAAGATGTGTTGAAAGAAGCACTTCTCGATTTCGATGGCACCTTAATTCTTGTTTCGCACGACCGGGCCTTCCTGATGGGACTTGCTCAAAAAGTCTTTGAATTCAAAGACAAGCGCGTTATCGAACACCTCGAAACGATTGATGAATTTTTGGAGAAAAATCGTATCAAGAATATCGCAGAGCTGAATCTTAGCAAGTAGATTTAAACTCCAGACTTCAGTCAGGTGGCTCGCTCATACTTCAGCCTGGTCTTTCCCTTGCGAAGGAACAATCTTAAAACTCCCGAAAGCAAAAAAGCTAAAGAAAAACGCTACAAGCGAAACGCCGGCCTGTGTTGTTAGCATGTCTTCGGTTAACATGGCCAGCGAAATGATTCCGATAAATAGTTTGAATGGCAGAATCGTTCGATGCCACATTATTTTCAAAGCCATCAAGAATATCAACACGAATGTTATCAGCATGATAAATCCGCCTGCAACAGCGAAATAGAGGTACTGATTGTGGCACGTTAACCGCCAATCCTTGCTCAGCCAAGAATTTGTTCTCTCATAATAAGCATTAAATTCGTCGGGTACATCGCCGATCCCCACACCAAAAACGGGATGGTCAAATGCTATATTCGCACCTGCTTTCCAAAATTCAAGCTTCATGAGGAAAGTATGCCCGGATGCATTTTTACCTCCGGCTTGGTAAAATGCGTATTCATACATTATTTGGTAAAAACGCATCCGTAGCCCCCATAAACCTGCATATTTAAAATTCGCCATTCCCTTCTCGATATGTTGGATATCTCCTTTCGACAAGGTGTGCATGCCCACACTATCTTTGGTAAGTCCTTTTGAGTTTAGGTAGCGAATGAGTGTTTTAAGAAGGCGATGGCCTTTCAGGTCGAAACTATCCAGTGGCATTTTGCTGAATTTTGGCCATTCGTTTCGCAATTCTGATTCACACACAAAGGCATCGATGTAGCTGCCGTTTTCAATTAAATCAAGATTGTGTGTGTACGGGTTTCCCGCCTTGGTAATTCTAGGTAATTGGTTTGAGAAAATGCGCGCCGGTGTAAAATACTCATTCCATGTTTTTAGAAGTATACCCGCCGTAAGCAAAAATGCGGCTATCATCACACCGGTTAGAACGTTGGTATACACTGGCTTTAGTTTTCCCTTCGCCTCAACGAAAAGCCATAATAATCCTACAAAAAACATCACGGCAAATCCATTCAGCGATTGCAAGACAACCATAAAAACCAGCAAGCCTGCAATTGTAAAAAGATATGCTATTCGTTCAATTCGCGTTATCTGAAAAGGCCTGTAAATTAGAATCCAACCAGCCAGAAATACTGCAAATACGATTAACAGCGCGAACCGAATGTGGGAGATAAAAAGTGAAATATGCCGAATGTCGGTGAGCGAACCATTGATCCATTGTGGCAGTCCAACGATGCTACACGTTAATGCCGAAAGAAATACAGAGAGAATAAAAATTCGAATCAGGCCATAATACCACGATGCGGGAAGTGGATTCGAGCTGCCCATCACAAAGTGAAAAATGAGCAAGGGTAAGTTGATGCGCAACATTTTCAGCGACTCATCAACATTGGAGCTCCAAAAAATGGTGGGTAGGTAGATTAAGAACAGGCAGGTGAGTAAAATTGCTACTTTGCTGGAACGAAAACGCTTCCATTTATTCACATAATCGCCTTCCAGAATCCAGTTTCCGCCAATAAAAAACTGCGAAAGGCTCATCAACAGCATCGAAAATGGCAGGCCAACAACCATCAGCAACAGGCCGGTTGCGTGGAGATATGGATGAAGAAAGCGCAGTTGTTTGGGCAACATCAATGCTCGAAAACGGAATTATGTAGCTTGAAGTATACCTGTTAAAAACTTAATTTCAATGCGGCCGATTTAATTTCAAAATCTTGTTTCCAAGAAATTCAACCCAAGCATCGTCGTCGTTTAGACTTGGTATTAACTGAAGTTTTTCTCCACCCTTGGATTAGAAGAGTTCTTGGTATTCGGTACTCACTTCGTGAATGGTTTCAAGACAATCGGCGACAAAAGCCATCGAAAAAACAAGAATTTTCTTCTTCCCTTCTGATGCTAGGCGTTCGAGGGTGTAATCGGTATACGGAGTTAACCAAGGGTCCTTGCCAAGGCGCGACTGAAACGTAATTACACACTGATCTTGAGGCAGCGAGAGCATTTTTATCGCATGGCGGGCAGACGCAAAACATTGTGCCCGGTAGCAAAAGTGATTTCCGGGATGAATTTCGGGACATTCTGCAGGGCCTTTCTGGCAAGCACCCGAACATCCCGATTTGCGGATATGTCGCCACGGAACGCCATGAAATGTGAACATAAACGCATCATAATGCTCACGTTCTATAAACGTTCTAGCCTTTTCGGCCCATAGGTTTATGAATTCAGGATGTGAAAAATACGATGAAACAACCTGCAATTCGGGGATATACTGCCATGATGAAATTTCCTTCAGTGCATATTCAAGCGCAGAACCCGTACTTGATGAAGCAAATTGCGGGAACAATGGCAATAGAATTATTCGGTCGAGGTTTGATTCCTTCAGTTTACGCAATGCCTCTTTCATCGAAGGATTCTGATACCGCATGCCCAACTCGACCTGAAATGATTCTCCTAGCAAGATGCGCAATTTATCGCGGAGCGAATACCCGTGAATTAAAAGAGGAGAACCCTTTTCGCTCCAGATTTCGCGGTACAGTTTTGCAGATTTTGGCGCTCTGAAATTTGCAATAATACCGTTCACTAAAATCTGGCGTGCAACATACGGCACATCGATAACCCGCCCATCCATTAGAAATTCGCGAAGATACTTTCGAACGTCGCTGGTTTTGGGACTATCGGGAGTGCCTAATTGAAGCAGCAGTACACCTGTTTTTGTATTCATTGATTTTTGGAAGCCAAAGGTAATTAGTTCAAAGGAGCTTAATTAAAGTTTATTTTCTAATTTTGAAAAAAACTATCCGTTCCATAATCCAATATTTTTTATTGAACCCATACCACAAACAAATTTTAGCTTAATCATGCTGTTATGAATTCAGGTAATTTCAGAAGCAAGAAGATTCTGCTTATAGAAGATGATGCGCAACTGCGGAATACTATAACCAGTTTACTTGAAAATAATGGGTTCGAGGTTCTTGCCTTAGCCGAAGGCGACAAAGCGGTTAGGGTAATTCCGATTTATAAACCAAACTTAATTTTGTGTGATATCAGCATGCCCGATTTTGATGGTTTTTGGGTTTTACATGAATCGCGAAAAATTAAGATGGCGGCAATAATCCCTTTCGTATTTATTTCTTCAAAAGCCGAGCGCTTAGATATTCGCACAGGAATGGAGTTGGGCGCAGATGATTATCTTACAAAACCATTCTCTCCGGCGGAGCTCCTAAACGCAGTAAATGTGCGTTTGGAAAAGGTACACGATTACGAAAGAATTGTTTTGGGCTCCGCAGAAGAGCTTCAAAAAGCAAGTCCCGAGGATTTTATGAAACTTTCGCCTGCAGAAAAAAGAG
>JBKCFX010000054.1:0-1922 GCA_046303595.1 Bacteroidia bacterium | reverse complement strand
ATAATCAACAAGCGATTGTGCAATAACTTCCCCAATCTCTTCCGCTTCGAGTAATGCATCGGTCGACGCCTGCATCAAAGCATCGAGCGAACCGAAATTAATGGCCAGCTTCTTCGCAACCGTTTCGCCCACATAGCGAATGCCCAAGGCAAACAACACACGCTCGAACGGCACCGACTTCGAGGCCTCAATTCCATCCAGTATATTTTTGGTGCTCAATTCTTTGAAACCTTCCAACTGAAGTATTTGTTCTGATTTCAAATCGTACAAATCGGCAATGGTGTGGATCATTCCCGCTGCAACAAACTGCTCGATGGTCTTCTCGCCCAGCGTGTTTATATCCATTGCCTTTCGACTTACGAAGTGAATGATGCGTCCGGCAATCTGCGGCGCACAACCCGTTTCGTTCAAACAGTAATGATTGGCCTCGCCTTCCTTGCGCACAAGTTCTGCATGGCATTCGGGGCAATGGCTAATGTAGCTGTGCGGAACGCTGAACAAATCGCGCTGCGCAGCATCAACCGCCACTATTTTGGGGATGATTTCGCCACCTTTCTCCACGTAAACCATATCGCCTTCGCGAATATCCATCGCAGCAATAAAATCGGCATTGTGCAGCGAAGCGCGCTTTACCGTTGTTCCGGCCAAGAATACAGGCTTCAGATTGGCCACCGGCGTAATGGCACCTGTTCGTCCTACCTGATAGGTAATCTGCTCCAAGCGCGTATACGCCTGTCTTGCTTTGAATTTATACGCCATGGCCCAACGCGGCGATTTGGCCGTATTGCCCAACACGCGCTGCACGGCATATTCATTCACCTTCACCACAATGCCATCAATTTCGAAAGGCAGTTTATCGCGTTGGGCATCCCAATGGTCGATGAAATTAAACACCGCTTCCAAATCTGCACAGGTGGCTGCATGCTCCGAAACAGGAAATCCCCAGGCACGAGCCATTTGCAAGTTGCCATAATGACTTTCAACACCACTCCCCTCGCCCATCAGCGCATACATAAAACAATCGAGCTTACGTTTGGCGACCTCGGCGCTTTCCTGCATTTTAAGCGAACCGGCCGTGGCGTTGCGGGGATTCTTGAATAAACGTTCGGCAATTTGCTCTTCGTCGTAGCCCCAATCTTCGAGTTCGGCTTTGCGTGCCTTGTTCAATTCTTCGAAGCGTTTGAGCGGCATAAAAATCTCGCCGCGTACTTCAAAACGTTCCGGAAAGCCATCGCCTTTTAAACGCAGCGGAATCGAGCGAATGGTGCGCACATTGGCGGTTACCTCATCGCCCTGAACGCCATCGCCGCGCGTTACAGCACGCACAAGCACAGCATTTTCGTAGTGCAAACCAATGGCAACGCCGTCGAACTTCAATTCGCAGACATAGCTAAACGCGCCCGTCCACAGTTTACGAATGCGCTGGTCGAACTCGGTTAAATCCTCGCGCGAGTAGGAATTGGCCAGCGACAGAAAAGGGAATTCGTGCTGCACCGTGGCGAAGTTTTTTGTAACACTTCCACCCACACGCTGCGTAGGCGAATCTGTTTGTGCAAATTCGGGAAAAGCCTTTTCGAGCAAATCGAGCTCCCTGAGCAGCTGATCAAATTCGGCATCCGAAATTTCGGGAGCAGCCTGGTTGTAATACAAATCGTTGTGGCGATTGAGCTCCTTTACCAATACCGTGATGCGCTTTTCGGCTTCGTGTTTGTCCATGGTTAAACGTAATGCAGTTGAAAATTAAGCCAGCGAAAAATTTAAGCAGGAAAAAAGTCGTTGTTGCACGCTTTATAAAAACAAATCATCGTATCAACGCCTCTATTTCTTCCTTCAAACTGGGTAAATGATTGATTAAAATGCCCCAAATATTTTCGTATGAAATGTTGTCGTATGAATGAATTATTTGGTTCCGCAAGCCAACA
>JBKCFX010000053.1:0-1554 GCA_046303595.1 Bacteroidia bacterium | reverse complement strand
ATCCACCGCGATATTTCACCTTCCAACATTTTGGTCGATGATACGGGTGCACAACCGGTGGCCAAGATCATCGACTTTGGTATTTCGAAAGAGGTAAACCGCGAGCACAGTATTTCTTCTCAGCTCATTGGCAAGCCGCAGTATATGGCACCCGAGCAATACCGACCCAAGGTGTATGGCGAAAACGAAAAAATCGATACCCGCGTCGATCTGTGGAGCTTTGGTATGGTGGCCTACGAACTGCTCAGCGGAAAGCGCATTGCACAGCAACTCAATTTAAACACCGACAGCTCGGGTTGGATCGAAGACCTGAAGCAAGCCGATATCGATGTATGCCTTGAAACGATTGCCGAACCCTGGCGCAGGGTATTGCAGCGTTGCTTGGTAAAACATGCCGCACAGCGGGCAAAAACAGCCGATGAGTTGCTCGATTTGCTCAACGAAAAAAAGAGCGCACCGCAAGAACAGGGTACGCAAAAAACGATTGTGGTGCCGCCCGAACCACCGCCTCCGCCATCACCTCGCAAATTGAAATGGGTGAAATTTTTTGCCGCTGCTGCTACTGCTGGCATTTTATTACTATTCGTTGCAAATCCCTTGTGGGAGATTTTTGGAATTAAAAATGAAAATGAAGCATCAGTAGTTTATCAAAAGGATTCTTTGATTAACGATACTTTGAATGCAGCATTATTAAAAAAAGAGAATGACACCTCAGTAACCGACATAGACGGAAATAAATATAAAACTGTTAAAATTGGCGAACAAGTATGGATGGCTGAAAACCTAAAAACCACTCATTTTAATGAAGGTACTGAAATACCTCATGTAACAGCTAATAAAATCTGGGAAAATCTTGAATCACCTGCTTGGTGCAATTTCGAGAACAAATCTTCGCTCGATGCAAAAACCGGAAAACTATATAATTGGTATACGGTGTCGAAAGGCGATTTGTGCCCTACCGGCTGGCACGTTCCTAGTGATGATGAATGGGACCAACTAATCGGTTATTTAGGCGGCGTTAAGGAGGCGAGCAATAAAATGAAAAGTACGACTGGTTGGTATTACTGGGAAGGTTGGGGACAGGAAGAGAAAATTTACAGCAATGGCAATAATAGCAGCGGTTTTTCAGGACGTATGGGAGGATTTCGCGTTAACTCTAGTTGGGGGGAATTCGCTTGGAATTATAGCGCAGATTGGTGGAGTTCTACTCAAAGTGGAATTAACGAGGCGTGGTATCGTTCCATCTGCGCCTACCAATCAAAAGTAGATAGGGTTAAAGGTCATAAAAGAGATGGTCTTAGTGTTCGTTGTATTAGGGATTAATTGGTGTGGTAAATATTATTACAACATCGAGCATTATTTTGCAATGTATAGTATATCAATACTTTTAAAACAATTTAATTGAACATTTAATACGCGTTGCGCGGTTGAAAACTCTTTAAAATATTAATAAGTAAAGGTTGTGCAATACTCATATAATGAGTAATTTAAGGCAAATCTTCTAACATTTTCCTTATGCACAACCTTCAAAGCAATTTACAAAAAATCCAGACC
>JBKCFX010000052.1:0-1299 GCA_046303595.1 Bacteroidia bacterium | reverse complement strand
CGCAACAAAATAGCGTGCAATAAATCCCGATCCACCGGTTATGAGTATACGCTCCATGAACTGCGCGAAAGTACATCATTAAATCCAATCGGAAGAATTGCAGCTGCAGTTTAGCCTTTGTGCAATTCGAGCAATGTAATCTCCGGATTAATCCCAATTCTGCCCAAATAGCCCAAAAAGCCAAGTCCCCGGTTTACATACAAATGTTGGTTGTTGCGCGTGTAATGTCCGGCCCATTGCGGATACACATACTGCGAAGGGCTCCATTTAAATCCTGGAATTTCAATACCGAATTGGAAACCATGCGTGTGCCCTGCGAGCATCAGATCGATATCGTTATGCTCGGGTAAAATTTTCGATTCCCAATGCGAAGGATCGTGCGAAAGCAGGATTTGCACAGGCACTTCGGGCATGCCTTCACGCGCTTTTGCAACATCGCCTTTTTTCGGGAAACGCATCGCAGAGCCCCAGTTTTCGACACCTACCAAAGCAATTTTGTCTTCGCCACGCTGTAAAATTCGGTGTTCGTTGCGCATCAGATTCCAGCCCATCTCGCCATGAATGGCAAACAGGCGTTCGAGGTTTTGCTGCTTAGCTTCGTCCGAATCCCACACGGCATAATCGCCGTAGTCGTGATTGCCGAGTACCGAAAACACACCGAGCGGAGCCGATAATCCTCTCCACACCTCACGAAATGGTTCTGCTTCGGCAGCACGGTCGTTTACCAGATCGCCTGTAAATACAATCAAATCGGGCTTCTCGGCCATAATTAGCGAAACGGCATTGCGAAAATGCGCATCCGACATAAAAGATCCGCTATGGATGTCGGAAATCTGAATAATCTTAAGTCCGTTAAACGAATCGGGCAAATTGGGCATCGGAATCTTTACACGCTTCACCCGTGTATCGAAAGCCGTTTTTACCATGCCATATACCATAGACGTAAAAGGCAAAGCGGCAAGCCCTAAAGCGGCCTGACTAATAAACCTTCCGCGGGTGATTCCTTTGCCGGGTTTTTCGGGCGTCATGCCTTTGCGGAAAAACGAGAGCATAATTCGAAACAGGCGCACCACATCTTCCAATATAAGTGGAAGCGAGCCAATGAGTTTGGAGATAAACAGAATCATCAACAAACAGAACACATACAAACTAACAATTTTCGGAATAATCGGATTCTTATACGTTATTGCACCTACAACGGCAAGCAGCATGGTAAAAGCCGTTATTCCCCAATACATGAAACGAATCTTTTTACGCTTCGGCGCGCTCCACGATTTCCCAAGTGTGAGCAGGCTCTGG
>JBKCFX010000051.1:0-1284 GCA_046303595.1 Bacteroidia bacterium | reverse complement strand
AAATTGGCTTTTGCAGCCGGAATGTGTTTCCTGATCTGATGCAGGTAAAACACTTCGCGTAAAAACGATTCATCATCAAAGGCATTGTTCAAGTTTAAGGTTGAATAGCCCATTAAATCTTGATCTGCGATGTACTCATCGGTGCCAATATTGAACGATTTCTTTTGTGAATTCTGAACATTCATATACGATGTGTTTCCCTTGAATCCAACGCCCACACTATCGAGCACAATACCATCCATGCTTAGGGTTGCCGGAATTGGAGTTCGCGTAGCATAATTCGCTGTCATTTGCTGCCAGTAATTTGCCTGACTGAAATTGAGACGCAACACGCGGATGAGTGTTGAATCATACAGTCCGGATGCCGGCTGTTTTCCGCTTAAAAGTGTTCTGCCATCGGGGCTAAGCTGCATTTCAGAAGGCAGCGATTGCGCAAAAAATCGCGCAGAAAATAGCAATAACAGCGTGGTAGTTTTGAATTTATGTATCATGCGAAAGGAGTGTTGGTTTTATGAAATCGTGCCAATGACCTCCAAAGTTAAATTAAGTTTAATTGAATACTAACTTAAAGTTGTATGAAGCGCATCAACTTGATCGATATCGACTTTCACATTCGATGTGCAAACTGCTCACCTGCTTTTGTTCCGAGTCATTACCTAAGCCAAAGGCATTTACACAAAAATCCAATTTGAGGTTATCTATGTGTAACTAGGCTCCTCTGTCCAAAACCGATTCTTTCGGCAGGGGATCTACCTAAGAGAATCGAAATAGACGGATTTTTTGTTACTCATATCGGAATGTTTAAGGCATTACTGCGTTACGGCATTGAATGGACTACATGAATACCATCATTCGGATTAACCAAATCGTGAACTAACCAGAACCACACTTTTGCAAGAAGCGCCAGGGATTGGAGGGGAAAGCCCGCAAGCCCGAGCGCGTAGCGATTCGGGAGCGGACTTGTACCGAAAAGCCCGCCCGTGGCGCCACCCAAAAAACAAGCGAAAAAAATTGGCCATACGCGTTTTTATTTTGGAAATCAATCCATCACAAAACCTTATTCAAAGTATCCGAATAAATTCAGCTTTTCAAATGAAATATTACTTTTGACCTGTTGAAGTATAATTGAGAGGCAGTATAGTTTCTACTTTGTGCTGCATCTGCAAATCGTTCATTAAGAAGAAACACACCATGCAAAAAATACAAAACTACGTTTTAGGTCAGTGGTTAGCCGGATCTGGCGAAGGAACCGCGCTTTTCGATTCTGTTACAGGGGAGTTAATT
>JBKCFX010000050.1:0-1928 GCA_046303595.1 Bacteroidia bacterium | reverse complement strand
TGCCAAGTCATTCTTGGGATACCACACAAGATTAACATCTAAAATAACCGCTCATACTATGCTGCAATACTTGAATATGCTAGCAAATAAGCCTCTAAATCAAATTAAACATGCATTGGCTGCCTAACCGCGCAACGCGTAAAACTAGTAACCAAGTACTCTAAATACTTTTCGACGGTCGTGTTATGCGTCGTCTTTCCATCTTGTTTTAAGGTTTTTGCAATGTTTCCGGGTGAAAGAGGATTACCTATGTTTGATGCAACAAATTTTGTAATGTTCTCAAAAGCACGTTTATCGTTTATTTGGTGCCTTTGTGTAATGTCTTTTTCAATAATAGTGGTGAAGATGGCTTCCATGTATTCATGAATTTTGTCGTAGCCCAAATCACGTAGTTCTATGCCCTTGGGCAATGAAGTTTCGTTGACGTATTCGAAAAATAGTGGTTCGTAATTAAGGTATTTATTCCCAATGTCGATTTTTCGCGCCGTAAGATATTCACTGAAAGAAAACGGTAAAATGGAAATTTCAATGTAACGGCCACTTAACAACGTTGCCAATTCGCCGCTTAATAGATGGGCATTTGAACCGGTGATGTAAACATCCACATTTCTTTTTACGAACAAACCATCTACAAGGCGTTCAAACTCCTTTACATTTTGCACTTCGTCGAGAAAAACATAACACGATTTTGATAAATCTAATTGTTTCATTATGAACTCAAATAGGCCATCCAAATCGTTGAGGAATCTGCGTAATTCGAACTCTTCAAAATTTAACGATACAATCTGGTTGGGTTTAACACCGAGTTTTATCAACGCGATTCGAAAGATTTCCAAGAGTGTGCTTTTGCCTGATCTTCGCAAGCCTGTAACCACTTTTATAAGGTCTTGGTCTTTGTAACCTAACAATTTATTTAGGTATTGTGTCCGTTCGATGAAATTTACCATATGTAAATGTAGTCGAAAAATCATTAAAACTTGCATATTGTGCAAGTTTTAATGATTGTGTAGGTGGTATAAAAATGGATCTTGGGAATATAAGGGATTAGAATTTTTATTTGAGGGAATTCGATTGTAGCCATTCACACGACGGCGCTCAACGATAAGTTTGCCAGCTTTTTTATATTGGGGCATTTTTCAGTGGAATATTCCGATAATAAATGAGCTCGAAGATGTTGCATAGTATCATACAGCAATCACTCACATTTAAACAACGAAATTTGGAGTCAAACACAGTATGCAAAACATGTAAGTCCATTAATTGCCTTTACGCAGCATGCAAATTCGGCAGCGTTACGCCGCGCCGTGTTGTGTAAATTGTAAATTGGTTGAACGGTGCGAACCGCGTTATTCGTGGCGGCAGCTGGAACAACAATGCCCGGAATTGCCGTTCTGCAAATCGCGGCACCAGCAGCCTGGGCTACATCGGCTACTTCAATTTCGGGTTCCGGCTGGCTTTCGTCCCGTAGTGCTGTAAGACAATGCCTTAGCCTACGACACCCCGCGCCAAGGATTGCAGGGGAAAGCCCGCAGCGCGCATTGACTGTGCGCTAGGTAGCGAGGACTTGAACCGGAAAGCCTGCCCGGGCGCCCCCATAATTAAAGTTATCCCTGAATTGTCATTAGACATTTTTTCTAATGAAGCCATTAGAAAAAATTGATCACAGCAAACTGAATTCATGAATTATAGATAACTACTTGGAGGGTCGTTAATTCTTTTTTTGTGTTATCTTTTCTTACACTAAATCCGGAATCAATTCTTAAGATCTAAAACTAAATTCTATTCTTTCCTTGCCTTCGGCGACTTCCTTTCTTTTCTTGAAAAAAGAAAGGAAGCAAAGAAATTCAAGGAAAATAAAATGCTTCAGCCCGCTCTTCAAATTCCGTTGAAATGCTAGAAAAGCTGATAAATCAGTTTTCTGCATTTCT
>JBKCFX010000049.1:0-4135 GCA_046303595.1 Bacteroidia bacterium | reverse complement strand
ATGGTCTCGGCTAGATCGCCCACGGTGTGATACGATTCTTCAAATAACCACAGCGGAATACCGGCATGCTCGGCTGCCCAAGTTCGGAGCATACTTGTTTTAATACTGCGTTTGGGCATTTTTCCGGCCATCAGCGCATAGGCCCAGAGGATGTCTTCGTTACATGCAGCCTTGAAATAGTTTTCAAGGGCATCAAGTTTCGCCCGTGTTGAATTGGTTTGGTCGAGTTGGCGAAAGAGTTGCACAAATTGTTTCATTGCCTTTCGTCGAGCGTTGAAGCAAGGGTAATCTGAAATGGGAAATCGAGCAATAATTGTGTTCCTTCGCCCGGTTTGGTTTTGAGGAAAAACTTACCGCCTATTGCATTGGCTCTTGCTTGGAATCCGGCAAGTCCGTTTCCTTTCTTCACCAGATCTTGGTCGAATCCTATGCCATCATCTTTTACAGAAATGTGCACCTGGTCGTTTTTCCATTCACTCTCAATGCGTACGAGCTTCGCACCGCTGTACTTGGGGATGTTATTGAGCGCTTCCTTGAAATATAGCAACAGGTTCTTTTTCTGCTCAATCGTAAGAGCGGCATCTTTTAGCCTGAAATCGTCGGCGATTTTCATCTCAATACCTTTTGCGCTTAGCACTTCGTATCCAACGTTTTTAACCCTAAGCATGAGGCTGCCCATGGTGTCGTTTTTGGTGTAGATGGCCCAAATTAAATCCGAAACCGTATCAGATACTTCTTGATTTTTATCTTTCACACGTTGAAGAAGGGTTCTCGAATTTTCAGGATTATTCCCAAAATCGTTCAAAGCCATTTCTGCAAAAATACTGATGGAACTTAAGGAGCTGCCAATATCATCGTGCAGCTCGCGGGCAATGCGGTTGCGTTCGGCTTCAATTGCCGAATAGCGATCGTTCATTTTGACCAATTCCTGTTCTTGGCGAATGCGTTCCTGTTCTTGGTCAAACCGAAGCCGATCCGTTTTTCGACGTTGTACGGTCCATCTTCTGTAAAATACAATAAAAAGGACGAGTAAAAGAATAACAATAGCGAGTGAAATAAGTATTAAGCGATTGTATTCCAGTTCTTTTTGACGAACCACAGCATCCGACTTTTCGCGGTCGAGCTCTTGCGTCTTGTTGTAAAAGGAATTTAACAACTGCATGTGCAGGGTTTCCTTCTCTTTATTTATTTTACGTTCGATCGTATTGAGTTTGTTCTGAATCGCAGAAGCTTTTTTAAAATCACCGATTTCAAGTAATATGCGCACAGCATCGCTTAGATATTCAGAAACAGCAAAATCAAAATCTTCGAGTTTTTCACAAAGCACAATTCCCAACTCGATATTGGTATAAATTTCTTCGGTGTTTTTTTGTTCCGCAAATAGCTTTAACTGATTTGATATCAGAAACAATTGTGCATCCGGAAATTGTGCGAGATGGGCATCACGCAATCCTAAATCTAAATAATGTGCTGTTGAGTCGTATTGATGAAGGAGCAAATAAGCCTCTGCGATTGTCCAGTTGTTGAGTATAATGGCTCGATGCATACCATTTTTCGTGGAAATCTCTTGTGCTTTTCGTGCACTTTGAATTGCCTGCAAAGCATCTCCGGTTTTAAGGTAAGCTTCTGAGAGATTTCCCAGCACTTGATCGTAGCGCGATAATTTCGGATCATTTAAATGAAAAGGTATTTTTACCAGTGCCCGATTAAAGTAATGCAAGGCCGAATCGTATCGTTCGCTGTTGAGGTGTATAAGTCCCAACAAATTATAGGCATTTCCAAGGAGCGTATCGTTTTTATCTGTATTTGCCAGTTGAATTGCTTCCCGCGCATTTTGAAGCCCTTGTTCGTTGAGGGCTGTATAATACATAATTTCTGCCAAGTGGCTATGAAAGTAGTACTTGTCGCGTTTCGAAAAGGCAGAGTTTTGTTTATTCAGAGCCGTAAGAAGCGTTGTTTGCGCGGCTTCGAACTTTCCCTTATCCATGTAAGTCGTTGCTTGCCAAAGAATAGAATCACCTTGTGCAGTAAGAAGAGTGCTTGGCGCCTTTTCTGTTGGCTTGTTGCATGATAAATACATCAAGACCACAAGCAGGAGCAAACCGATTTTATCGAAATAAATTGCTGCGGATGGCTTTTGAAACGGCTTCACTAACGGAATGTACCTGGAGTTTGTCGTAAATTTTCTTGATGTGCGAATTTACAGTGTTGTAGCTGATTTCGAGACGTTCGGCAATCATTTTATAACTCAGTCCATCTACCAGAAATTGAAGAATTTCTTTTTCACGCTCTGAGAGTCCGTATTGATCGGGTTTGGTTTCGTGCTGCTGTCGAAAAAAATGCAGCACGCGTGTAGCAATGCTGGGCGTCATGGGCGAACCGCCATTCCGCACTTCTTCGATTGCTTGAATGATTTGTCGAGGATCGGTTTTTTTTAAAATGTAACCCGAAGCACCGTAACGCATAGCATCGAAGATTTTTTCATCATCTTCGAATACCGTTTGCATAATTACGTGGATGTTTGGAAAATACTCCTTTATTATGCGAACACCTTCGAGCCCATCGACCAATGGCATTTGAATGTCCATCAATACAACGTCGGGCCGCAGCGCTTCGATTTGCGATTTAACATTACTGCAGTCCGAAAAATCGCCTGTTACGATAAATTCGGCATGCGATTCGAGCAGCATGCGCAGGCTTTCGCGGCGGCCGGGGTTGTCATCGAAGATTACGATACTTGTCATGCTACAAAGAAACGTGTTAAACTATCATGCATCAATCACTAATTGTAGTGATAGGCAAATTGAACGCAACAATGCAATCAGAAAGTTCAATTTTTACCTTGTACTTGTTTATCAAATGCAGCAATCGATCGGTTAACTTGTTTTTATCGGGTGTGGTTTGGAGCCTAAGGGTAATATCTATTGATGTTAAATTGTCGAGACGGATTTGCGTTCCCACAATGCCTGCCGTGGCGAGTTCGGATAAAAAAGTGCGGTATACCGACACGATACGCCGCATACTGTCTGGTTCAAGCTCGATTTGCTTGAGTTCATGGTGAAATTCAATTTTCCAAGATGCATTTACAGGAGCCAAAAGCTCGCGCGAAACCAAAGTGAGTTTGATGTCGAGGTCTCCAATGGTTTGATTTGCAGGGTTTAATGCCCAAATTAAATCGTGTATCGAATCCATCATAACAAGGGCTTTTGAGCGAATCTGACGGAGTAAGTGTTGTTCTTTATCGAGGTGGGTAGCTATGTTACGGGTAACGAGTTCTGAATAGATGGAAATATCACTTAATCCACCGGCTACTTCATCGTGCAATTCTTTCGCAGCATCGTGCCGTATGGCATTCATTTTTTCTTGGAGGCGAATGTTCTCGCTCAATTTTTCAATCAGAATTTCACCTGCACGTGTTTTTTCTTTTTCCATGAGATTGGCTTTATACGCCAAGCCGGTGGTGAAGGCCAAGAGTTCAAAAATCGTTGTTGAAAGGTTAAATATTAATGGGTTAAAATTAAAGTGTGCACCCGATTGCTGCATGATCAATAAAATCATCGAACCCACCGACCCGAGCGTTAAAACAGATCCGCCCACCACGACAAAATAGCCCAGTTTATCGCCAAAGCGAAAAAAAGACGTTACAAAGTAAATGGTGCAGAAAAAAAGAATGCTTGCAATGGTTTGAAAGCCATATTCTCTCAACTGTATAGATGCACCGGAAAAGGCAAATGAAATATCGCAGATCGCATATATCAAGAGAATCCACTCGAGGGTATAGATGTGATTATTGAGCTTCGGGAGTTTTTGGGTAATTCCCACAAAATGGCGGGCAAAGCGGAAATAGAAGAAATAGGAAAGCATCGGCAATGCCTTGTCGAAATACTTTTCCTGAGATGCAAGAAATTCCTGGTTTATTCCCGGCAAAGGAACGTGATGGTATTTTAACAGGCCAAAAACCATACAGATGGCCATAAATGCCATATAATACAGGTATTCGCGTTGGCGGATGAAGATCCATTGAAAGAAAATATATAAGAGCTGAAAGGCAATAATGAGCTCATAGCCGATTAGGGTCGTAAAGTCTATCAGCAAATAGTCTGAATAATTCATCGTTGCCAAGATAGAGATTGTC
>JBKCFX010000048.1:0-12239 GCA_046303595.1 Bacteroidia bacterium | reverse complement strand
CCTCGAACGGGTATCAGAATGATGGTTTTTTCGCTGCACCAGCTTTCGGCTTTCCAAGGTGCGCAACACTTTTGATGTCATCATTTTATCGCATCCCGAAAAGGCCGAAAGCATGCGCTGCGTTATAGCGTAAGGTTGATTTTTATTTAAAGCAGCCAAACAATTCAGCAACAGAAATTGAACATGCGTAACGCCATGTGAATCGAGCCTTTCTCTCAATTTTCTTTGCCAAAGGTTAGAAAGCTGCCAAACAGAAAAACCGGTTGAATTTCCGGGATTTTCAAAGGCGAGTTCAAAATCGGGCACGATGCGATTTTTCATTTTTCGGAGTAGAGCAGGTATTTCTTTCGAATTAATGAAAATTTCTCCAATCCAGCGCTCCAGCTTTCACGAATTTCTGCTTCGGTTTTCCCGCTTTCAATTTGCTTACGCAACTTATCTGTACCTGCCAGCTTATCGAAAAATGGCGTAAAGAACTTGGGTTTTTCGGGAGCCGCCTGGTACATTGAAAGCAGCCAGAAGAGATGCAGCTTGCCCTTTTCACGTATAAAACCTTCGCCAAATCCGCTTAGGTCGAAGCCTTTGCACTCGGTATTCATGTATGGCGGATTTTTACTTCCCGGTCCAGAGACGGGTGTAAACGTGTACGAGCCTTCCTTATTTCCGGGGAATCCAATGACTTCGAATGGTTTTGGTGTACCGCGTCCCAAGCTCACGGGCGTTCCTTCGAACAAACACAAACTGGGATACAGGTAAATGGCATTCATGCTTTTTAGGTTGGGCGATGGCGGTATATCAACGGTATAAAAATCTCCGTGTTTCCAATTTTTACAGGGAATCACTGAAAGGCTGCACTTTTTCCCGTTTTTCAGCCATGCTTCACCATTTACCATGTTGGCATATTCGCCAACGGTCATTCCATGTACAATTGGTACCGGATGCAAACCCACAAACGAGGAGTATGCGGGCTCAAGAATGGGTCCATCGAAATAATGCCCGTTCGGATTCGGGCGATCGAGCACCAGCACCGGAATGTTTTGTTCTGCGCAGGCTTCCATCACATAACTCAAGGTCGAAATATAAGTGTAAAAACGCGCACCCACATCTTGAATGTCGAACACTACTATTCCAATGTCTTTCAACTGAGCGGCACTTGGCTTCTTGTTTTCTCCGTAAAGCGAAACAACCGGTAACCCTGTTTTAGGATCTTTTCCCGATGCAATTTTCTCTCCCGCATCAGCTGCGCCACGAAAACCATGTTCGGGCGCGAAAACACAAACGATATTTACACCTTGGCTGCGTAACGTATCGACCAAATGCCGACCATCGACCAGCGAAGTGTGATTGGCAACCAAGGCTACGCGTTTGTTTTTTAGCATTGGCAAGTATTCTGAAAATTGTTCTGCTCCGGTAATGGGTTTTTGCAAACCTTTTGAATCGGCAGTTTTTGTTACCTGATTTTGAGAGCAGCACGCATGCGAAACGAGAAAACAAAAAGCAATTAATACAGGGAAATTCCTAATTTGGACGGCGTAAGTCATAATCGGTTGAGTTTTTCTGAATTTATAGCGAGGAGGCTGCTGAAAGCGGGCCGTAAACAACGTGTAACGGGTACTGCGGTGGGAATTGCAACGGTTGGTATTTCCCTGGGAATCTGCATTATGATTGTTGCATTGGCCATAGTAAGCGGTTTTCAGCGTGAAATCCGCGGAAAAGTTATCGGATTTGCGTCGCATATTCAAATCTCCAAATATGATTCCAACAATTCATTGGAGGTTAGTCCATTTGATGCCGATGCTGACCTTCTGAAGGATATAAACGTTGTCGAAGGAGTTGAGTCGGCATTTCGCTTTGCAAGGAAACCTGGAATCGTTAAATCTGATGATCTTGTTGAAGGGATTTTGTTTAAAGGAGTAGATGCCGAAAACACCCTGCCTTTTTTTAAGAAACACCTCGTGGCAGGGCGCGTGCCTGCCTTTAGCGATTCGTCAGGCTCAAAAGAAATTTTGATTTCAAAGAGCCTTGCCACGAAATTACGGCTTGCTCCGGATAGCAGTATGATTGTGTATTTCGTACAGGATCCGCCTAAAGCGAGAAAGTTAAAAATTGCCGGCATTTACGAAACCGGTTTGGGCGATCAGGATTTTGATCAGGTTTATGTTATAGGCGATTTGCGTATTGTGCAGAAACTCAATAACTGGCCCGATGAGCGAATTGGTGGTATCGAAATCGAAGTAAAAGAAGGATATGATTACCGTGCTGTGAACGAAATGGTTTATAAACAAATACCTGCCGACTTAACAAGTGAAGATATCGAGGAGCTTTATCCGCAGCTTTTTGGGTGGCTAAGCCTCATCGACACAAATGTTGTGATTGTGATTGCATTAATGCTAATCGTATCGGTTATCAATACGGTTACATCGCTTCTTATTCTTATTCTTGAGCGAATACAGATGATTGGAATCTTAAAGGCGCTCGGGGCAAGCAACCGACAGATTTCCGGTATATTCTTGTTTCAGGCTGCTGCAATGACATGTAAAGGGTTGTTTTTTGGGAACCTCTTGGCACTAAGCCTTTGTTTCCTTCAAAAAGAGTATAATCTGATTGAGCTGAACGAGGCAACATATTATTTGAAGTACGTGCCCATCCATCTCGATTTTATTCGTATTCTTTTCTTAAACGCCGGTTTTTTTGCAGTATCGATGTCCTGTCTGGTTTTTCCATCCTTGCTCGTATCGAAATTCAAACCTGCACGCACCATGCGGTTTACGTAGGTTTGGATTAGGCGTTTTCCAAGTTTCATTTTTAGCCAATCCTAACCATTCCCGCAATAAGAGGATAAGATAATTTTATCCCCCCATTGTGGGAGTCATTATAAATTGACGTAGTTTAGATTTGTCAAGTCTTTCTAAGCTACCCAATGCGCATTTCAAAATATAGAAATTGTTTTTATGTCATCCTATTCATTCAAAACCTGTATTGTTTTGCAGGCGATAATGGGCGCAAACCTTGGATTAGCTTATCATCAGGACTAACAGTTTCGGGCCAATATTACCGCAACTGGGGTGGCGACCCTCGGCAACAGCCGTTTATGTATTCCATTAGTGGCTCGCCTGCTTTGGATATTAAAGGTATGACCATGCCATTTAATGTATTGTATTCTAACCAAATCTTTACCTACCAACAACCCTTTAATCAGATCGGCTTTACACCACGGTTCAAATGGGGTACTATTTACCTGGGTAGTACCACCATGCGTTTGAGCAATTATTCACTGGCCGGACAACGATTTACTGGTGTTGGCGCCGATTTGCAATTGGGCTGGTTTCGCATAGGCGGCATGTATGGCCGACTCAGACGCCAAGTGTTGCCGCTGGGCTTATCTAATGATCCGCTCACCTTTTTAAATGAGCGGGAGGCAAGTGCTTTTGAGCGACGAGGCTATGCCGTAAAACTGGGCTTCGGAAAAAAAGAACAATTCTTCGATTTTATATTTTTCAAGGCCAACGATATTCTTCCCGAAGGCTATGTAAAGGAAGATTGGTTTATTCCGGGTTTTGGAAGCGACACCACAAAAACATTCGTTATGCCCAAAGAAAATGCGGTTTTTGCCATCAATTCGTCCTTTAAAATAGCCAAGAAAATACAACTGCGAAACGACTGGGCCATCAGCGCCTTTACCCGCGATTTGAATGCCGATTCGGTTTACATCGCCGACGAAAAAGCACGCCAATGGGCCGAGCGCATTTTGTTGCCCCGATTTAGCACCACCGTTCGCATTGCCGGCGAAAGTAGCATCAGGTATCTGCATAAATATGCATCCCCATCATTTACATATAAGCGCATCGAGCACGAATATACTTCGCTGGGGGCTTATTTTTTTCAAACCGATATCGAACAATATGCTGCGGGCTTAACCCTTAATTTATTCAAGAGTCGCTTAACGCTGAGTGGGAATTTCGGTCAACAGCGCGATAATCTGCAAGGACTTAGGCTGCGCACCTCCACACGAAACATCAGTTCGCTGGCGGGCAATTTTAATCCTTCGCCCAACTGGGGCGCATCGTTCAACTATTCGAATTATGGCTTAACCCAGAGTCCGTTACCTAAAACATTAACAGACACAACGCGCATCAATCAGGTAAATAATGCCTTAAGCCTGGTTCCGCGTTACTCTTTTAAAGGCAAAAACCTGGCACACAATTTCACACTGGTATTGGGCTACAACGCCATGAGTAATCTGGGCGCATCATTAGGCGCATCGGCCGAAATTACCAGCTACAACACATCGCTTAACTATACCTTAACTCATTTGCCAAGTAATTTTAGCGCAGGGTTGGCGCCAACCCGCATACTATCGCAAACACAAGCGGGCGAAATTGTTTCGAACGGGGCCAGTGCGCAAGCCTCGCGCAACTTTGCCAAAGGAAAAATACAGACAAATTATGCCTATGGCTTTTTTGGTAATTCGTTTAACGGATTATCGAATGGAAATACCCAAACGCATACCCTAGGCTTTGCTATTCAGCCTAATAAATGGCCGAGCGCTTCAGTGAACCTACAATACATAAACAATTCAAGTCTGAACGATGCCGCCGGTGCTTCATTCAAAGAATTATACATCAACCTAACCGTTTCCTACACCTTCAAAAAATGAAAAAACTAAGCCTTTTCTTTTTGCTGGTTTCCAGTTATCTATTTGGCCAAAACAGCGTGAGCGTTTCGCTTACCATACCGCCGCCGTATAGTCCGTATTTTGCCGATTATACCCAGCTTGTGGGGCAAAACGTGCTCACACTTACCAACACCACAACCAATACCTTGCAGGTAAAACTTTTGGGCAGCATTACCGGGCTCGACAATGGGTTGTTTGTGAATACCAATCCCGATTTCATGCCGGCGGCGCCTATCATTCTTGCTCCCAATCAAACCTTTACGGTTACCGCGAGTTCGCCTTCGCGCAATTTTCTCGACATTAACAATACCAGCAACAACCTCACGCAAGAGCAACAAATTTCGATAGCCTCTTCGGGCCTCATTCCGGAGGGAAATTACCTTTTTTGTGTGCGTGCCGCGGATTATTCAACAGGCGAGTTTTTGTCGCCACAAGGTTCCGGATGCGCCTTGGTAAATGTGGTTTATCCGGTTCCGCCTATTTTGCTGGTACCCACCTGCCACAGCGAAGTTAAAATCCCGCTGCCTGCTTTTTCGTGGACAGGCGTTTTTGCACCCAAATCTAACTTTCTGTATGATCTATATATCCTAAAGCTCAGCGAAGGTCAAATTGCCGATGATGCTATGTGGTTGGCCATTTCGGGGAATGTTGGAAATCCGTTTACGATAAAAAACATACAAAGTACCGGCTACCAGTATAAAGTATCTGACCCTCCGCTTCAGCAGGGTGCAAAATATGCCTGGTGTGTTGTGGCGCGCGAACAAACCGGGAAAATTAAAATAGGCAACCTCGGCCGCAGCGAGGTGTGCACGTTTGATTTTACCTCGGCAAACAGTGGCCCTTTGGTGATGAATGAAGATCAAAATGGCCCCGCAATTACCGATACTTTTAATTTGAATAATACCGCCATTAGCGGACGTATTTTGTATCGTTATTACGAAGACCAAACATTTAAAACGCCGGTTGATTTAACGCCCGACTACAATCCAACGGTATCGGTAGGTGGTGTTAGCATGAATACGCTCGAGATAGCTCAAGGTCAAACGGCTGCCAATAGAAACGGAAACACGGCAAGCCCACGCAACAACACCTCGGGTAACGGGTTTAACCAACTTATCCTCACTTCGAATACAGCCGATCGTTCGACCATTAAAATAGATCCTTCGGTTAAATATTTATATCATAACACCTTGTCGAACAACGGCTCGGACCCCTTGCGAAACACGCCCATTTCGGTGTATCTCGAGTATGTTGCGGTTACGAAAAACTGGCCTTCGGGAAATGATCCCGAAAAGGAGCATTTTCAGGTAGTTCCGGGCATGGAAATGTTTTACGACCGAAGCTGTCAGAATAATTTGGGTGCGTGTTTGGATCCGCAAATAACCCACGCCGCTGAACAAATGGGAATGCAAACACCCGCTTACATGTTTCAAACACGCAATCTTGGTTCAACGCAGCTGGGCAGCACGGTTACGGATGAAATGGGGAATTTTACCTTCGACTTCGACTTAACCGAGAATACAGGTCTATTGGAAAAGGAAGAAAACTTGCTCAAAATGGAGTTTGTAACGCCCAATATTACCAATACACCGGCAATAGATATGGGGCAATTTTCGCCCGAGCAGGCAGTGGGCAATCCGGCTTCAACAATTGGCGGCTTTTCGGGCAATTCGATGCTACAGGGCAATCAAGGCTGGGGCGGTAACAATGCCTTAATTAACGGACTTGGTGGAGCCCTGAACCAGGTTGGCGGACAGAACCTGCAACTCAATCAGCAACAAGGGCCTGGTGGTCCGGCAATGCCCAACCTCATAAATCCACCCGATGAACCGCTTAACAATTGTACGCCGTATACCGCCGAATATGTGTTTAAGGTAATTCGCATCAAAATCGAAGATCCGCTTTATAACAGTCCGGATATTCTCATTTTTGCCCAGCCCGGCGAGTCGATTATGTTGCCTACGGTGAGCACTTTTGTGCATTCGTTTGATGTGGAATATCATGTTAAGTCCGGCGGTTTGGAAAAGGACTCCGCGCTATTGTACATCAAGCCCGGTAAAAATATTCCCGGACTCACCATCAAGCAAGGTCGAACCCCATCATTTTGGAGTAGCAAGCCCGATAATTTTCCGCTGCATGAGGCGATGGATATTAACCCGGCCGGGACTTTTGCCATAGAAAATGCCACTCCGCATTTCCAAAATCTGAACAGCACAAAGCCCGAGCCACTGCGCCTATCGGCCTACGGAAAAACCGGCGACACGCTGAATGTGCGGTTTAACCGGCTTGTGCCAAGCGGAATACATTACTTTAATGTAGAACAATCCTTAACTGAAAATTACAACTACACCAACTCCTGGGGCAGTGTTTCTAAAACCGTGAAATTGCCCTATGCAATGGCCAATGCGGTGCACAGCTTTAATTTCGTTCCCGAAAAACTCATTCGTAATGTATCTCTTCAACCGCGTCCACCGGAGATTTTAGTGCGTGTAATTAATCCATCGAACCTGCAAACTGCCGGCTTACGCGATGTTACGCTTTCGCTTCTTTCGTACACAAAGGTTGGAAATACTTATACAAGCAATGTTGAGGGCGCCCCTGCAAAATTTGGCGTTACCGATTCGAACGGATATTATGTTTTCTCCAATCTGCCAATTATAAAGGACGATAATGGTAAAACGATGCCCCATCGCCGACTTTGTTTGTATAAAGAGGGGTATAAAACAAGGTATTATCCGGGCGTAAACTCCATGCAGCACCTCAATCTTGACGAGAATTTCATTGCGCCGCTGCGTATGGGTGAGCGCCGATTTACGAATGAAATACCAATGGAAGGGGGCGCTTCGGTATTTGGCTATGTGCGCGATGAGGAAGGCCGGCCGGTAACTGCACTCATTCAAATTGAAGATGGAGCCTACCAAATTACATCAACAGATATTGTAGGCAGCAATTACGGTAGCCCACTGCGCCGTAGCGTACCCGTTGAAACTCCGGTTACGGTTCCTTCGGGACTTGTAAATTCGTTTGGAGTGTTTTCGAATCTGCAAAGCGGGAATGGTTCGGGCGCAAATCCTGCTGCACGAACAAGCTATTCGAAGTTTTCGATGAAGGCCCCCGCATTGCAGAATGCACGTGTAATCATTCAACCGCTTTCGGATCAGTATTTCGCCGATACGTTTTATGTTGACATTTCGAACCAAATACTGCCGCTGAATATAGGAACCTTTATCGTGCTCGAAAAGCTGCACCGGGTTAAGGTAGTGGTAACACGCCGCCAGCCTACCATTGAGCCGGCACAGGGTGCGCGGGTTGAAATTGGTGAACATGTAAAAACAACAAACAGCAATGGAGAAGCTTATTTTTGTTTCCCTACTCCGGATGCTTATTTCAGAGTGTTTATTCAAGACGGCACACGTGTTCCGATTGAATATTACAAGTACTTACCCGTTTCGAAACGCTATATAACGTTGCGCCATACCACACAACCGGGAGTTACGGTAACCGGCAAGGTAACCGATGCATCAACCGGCCAGCCCATAGCCAATGCGCGTATTTATTATCAAAGTTCGACGAATGCTTATGGTGCGGTGCTTACCGAAACCCGCAGCGATGCATCGGGTAATTACACCCTTTCGGGTTTGCCTACGGCCGCACAGCTCAACATAGCGTGTGCGGTTAACCATCCCGACATTACCTATATTGGAGCAAATCAGGTGGTAACCGTGAGTGCGCCAACGCTTAGCGCTATAAACTTTGCATTAAACCGTTTTTCGGGAGGTGCAATTACTCAAATCTGGGGCTTCCCGTTTGAGCTTAATGTCTTGCAGGATTTAGGCAATGGCAAGGTAAAGGTAAGCGGTGCGCTGGTTTCGGTGCCGGGCAATCCGAATTTTAAATTTTCTGACGAACAGCAGCGGGTACGCATTCAAAATGTGGTTTTAGCGGCCTCGGGCAGTCAAAATGCGCAGGGACAAAACATATACCAGCCCGAACTTAGCAGTGTTGCAACGCAGGAGCACCAACTTCGTGTAAAGTTAAAAAACGCCTTTATGGCCGATTTAAAAGGGCTTCAATCGAATACATTAACGATAAAGAAATTAAACACCTCAGACGGTGCCATATCCGGTAAAGTAAAAACAGATTTAGAGTCGTTCCGGTTTTCGTTCGCTTACAATGGAGCATTTTATCTTGGCGAAAACGAAGGGCAACCACAGGTTAATGCCTTGGTATCGAAGCCGCAATTGCTGCCCGCCCGCGATTATTATATCATGGATTTAAACGCTTCAGGAGCGGCCATCCCGATAGCTTTTTCGATTCATGGTTTTGATGCGGAAGCAAATGGACAAACTTCGCGTTTGCGAAACGATACCTTTCTGGTAAATACGACTTTGCTTCCCGACATTCCGTTATGCGATAGTATTCGAATCAACGCCGGAACCATTCGCATTGATGCACAACACATTAATATGCCGCAAACCGGCGAAGAGCTGGAGTTTAAGCTCGAAAAATGGACCGTGAAAAGTACCGAAACCTGGTCGTACAGCATACCATTGGGCGGAATTAAGATTCCTGCAGCATTGATTAAAACGCAAATGGCCAATATTCCGGTAAGCGATTTAATTCTGAGGCCCAACGAAATATTGATGCAGCAAAGCAATATGCAGCTCAACAATTTAAGCTTGGGAAGTGGAAACATTTCGCTCTATCAGTTTCCCAATAATAAAGCGTATTTCTATTTTGATCCGGCCTGTTCTGCCGATTTAAAACCACACTGGCGTTTCGATTTATACAATGAGAATACCGATAAACCCTCCTGTTACTTGCAGGGCCTGAAAGGATTCGATAGCAATGCCAAAATAAAAATCGGAGCCTTTACTGTTTTTAGCGACAACAATACGCTGGCTCAACCTATGACAGATACTACGTACGATTTTCATAAGGTGGCTAAAGTATCGGTTTATTCCGTCGCCAATTACGCTGATGCCGTTCAACTGGGCTGCACGGCCAATATGCAAATACCGGGCGCCGTAACTACATCGCTTTTGTTAAGCTACCAGGCACCGGCAACGCGGGAAATCAAATCGTTTAGTTTGTATGTTGAAAGTAAGGGCAAGGTGTATTTCAACGCCTACGAAAACGAAGCAACGGGGTATAAATTTATCGACAACAGCTTTACATCAACCGGCACATTGCATTTCGAAAACGACGATCCCAATGACGGAAAGCGCATTGAACTGGTAGGCATACTTACCCGAAAATTTGAAAACGGAAGCTATACAACAGAAATTACCCTTCCGAAAGTATCGGGCATTTATCAAAAAATTGCGCTTAGCGGCACAAGTGGTTCGTACCTCGATGTAATTGAAGGGCTGCAGCAAGTGGTAAGCGGGCAATGGGATTATTTGCGCTATACCGGCGATTTGGTAACCAGCGATACCTCAACCCTAAAAGATAATCGCCTTAATTATGTTGTTTCGGGCGCAGTTGAGGTAGATAAAGATGGCAATAACCAAATTAGGATTACCGATGTTAAGACGCCGTTGGGAGGCCTGTGCATTGTTTTCGATTGGTCAACCGCCACCTTTGTAGGAACATTGAGCATATCGGACCCCGGGATAGATATTGGGACTGCTGTAAAGCTAAAAGAAGGTTTGTTTGAAATAGCCTTCAGCGGAAACGGGTTTTACTTTGATGTGGTGGGCAAAGTGAGCATTACAGGTTTGGAAGCCTTTGCCGATATTAATTTTGGTTTGTTAGCCGGATATTACACCGAATTGCCCGATCTGGTAATTGAGCGACACAACGGCATAATGTCGCTTAAAAAAGTGCCCGAAGAGCTCGTTAACGAAGGCATTAAAGGCCTTTATCTGAACCTGAATTTTTCGCCACCGGCCGCCAATTGGGATACCGAAATTCCTCTTTTGCTTGTAACCGTTTACGCCGGTGTTAATTTGGGTATTGATGTAGCCATGATGCTACATTTTGGCGAGCAAACCAAAAAATTTGTATTGGACGTTGGCGCCATTGCCGGGGCCTATGCCGGTGTCAACATTCTGGGAGTATGCACATTTTGCATGAGCGTGAATGGTATTTTCGACGCCACAGGCGAAGTGGATTTAAATACCGGGAACCCCAATTTATTTGGTTGCGCCTCCCTTACCATTAAAGGGAAAGCCAATTGCATGGGCGAACTGGAAGCAACAGCCGGATGCACCGTTCAGTTTGCTGAAAAACCAAAAGATCCACCGGTAAACACGCCCGAAAATCAAGGAAATACGGATGAGTCTGCTGATAATGCTAATGACACTCCTGAAATTCCACAAACAGAGGATAATAAATATCCTAAAATTTCGCTGCAATGGACGCCATGTGGCGGTTCAGATAAGTTTAATCAAAGCAATGGAGAATGCGGAGAATTATGATTTTTAGACATTGTATAGTTTTAGCTTTCAGCCTGTTAATTGCAGTATCCGGTATTCAGGCACAAAAAATAAGCTGCGGCAATTCGCCTAAAGGTGTTACCTTGTATTACCAGGGTCCGCTGTCGTTTAAGCAAATCGAATTATTTGCCAACGGATCGGCGATTGGTAAAATGCAGGTAAAAACCGAAGCAAAAGCCATTCGCAAAGCCTACGAAAAAGCGCGTGAAGCCTTTCCTGATTACGTTCCATTGAGTACAAAACAGCTTGCGATGATTTGCGATTCGATGCCTGGATTAAAATCGACCGAGCGTCTTCCTACCGGGTATTACCTCGTAAGCAAATTGGCTACCGGACTGGCCTATCATCACGAAAAAGGAAACACATCCACCACCTACACAGCGCGCATGGATGGTAAGGAAATTAACGTAGAATGGGAACAGAAAGAAAGCAATTTGCCCGATAATCTTTTAAGTCCATACCGGTATAAAAGTAACGCGGGCAATATCCAAACCTCCTGGTTGGTAAAGCCGGGCACGGGCGCACTCTTTGTTCGCTTGTTTCGAAAATCGCACGAAGAAATAACGTATTTACCGGTTAGTGATGCCATAATACGCACGGCCTCTGGTGGTGGCGATACGGTGTTGGTTATTGCACAAGACACCAGCTTACCTAAACTTTCGTATTACCAGTATGCGGTAAGCGCTTACGATTTTTATGGAAATGCATCGAAGCCATCAGCACCCTTTTTAGCCGATAACCTCGACAATTCGACCATGCCGATAGTGCTTAAATTTATTGCCGAAGAAAATCCCAAAACCCAACGTATGGAAATCCGCTACAAAGTGGATTATGCCGAGCGGGTAAAATCGATGGTTTTGCAACGCAGCGCCTTTAAAGATCGCGGATTTGAGAATATTGCCAGCTTGGGGAGCACCGATACACTTTACAGCGACGATATTGTGAACCCGATGGAAGCGGTTTATTATCGCTTGGTGATAAACGACATCAAAGCGCCGCGCTTTAGTACGCCCGTTGTACCGGCGGTAAGTCATGCCAAGCCGGCGGTTTTTCCACCGCAACGCCCGTATGTGGAATGGAACGGGAAATTCCCGCTTATTTCCTGGGAAATTAGCGATACATCG
>JBKCFX010000047.1:0-2818 GCA_046303595.1 Bacteroidia bacterium | reverse complement strand
TTGTTTTGCCCAATGCTACGGTCGATTTTCTTGCCAATTTTAGCGGCAGTGGAACAGTGAGCTGGACATTCGGAGATGGAACAGAAGCAACAGGCAATCCGGTTACACATACCTACACTGCTGAAGGTGCTTACGAAATTATCTGTACGATTTCGAATTCTACTTGCTCAGATTCGTTTGCGGTATTTGTGGAAGTTGGTACTGCGGTTGGCATGCGAAACGAAAGCATACGTGCTATTGATTTATTTCCTAATCCGGCGAGTCATTTTATCACACTTCAACCCTACAACAACAAGCCTCTGAAAGGTGAAATACGAAACATGGCAGGTAAATTAATCGATACGTTTACCGATGGAAACCATATCAATATTCAAGGTTTGGCAAATGGTATTTATTTCCTGAACATTGATTCCGGTAATACAATAAAAAACTACAGATTTGTTGTTGCGCGATAAAAAACACCAATAAAATTTAAAACCTATACAATTTTAGGTGTTGTGATACGGATGGTTATGAAGAATTGTAAATGCTCTGTAAAGCTGCTCCATAAAAATCAATCGCATCAATTGATGGGAGAATGTCATCGCAGATAACGATAGTTTCATCTGAGCTCTGGTGTAAACCGCTTCCGAAAAACCGTATGCTCCACCAACAACGAACACCACTTGTCGTGTGGAATGATTTTGAAGCTGCTCGATTTGCCGGGCAAAAGCTACGGATGTAAAACTCTTTCCATTTTCATCCAACAGAATTACGTAGCCATCGTTCTTAAATTTGGTCAAGAGCAACTCGCCCTCCTTTTGCTTGACTTGCGCAGGTGAAAGTGCGGAGACATCCTTCAGTGCCGGAATTGTTTCGCATGTAAATGAAGCATACAATGAAAGGCGCTTTTCGTAACGTGCTATACCCGAAAGCAAATCCTCGTCGTTCGTCTTTCCTACTTGAAGCAGCTTAATCTTCATCAGATCGTGCTAAAATGCAACACGTATTTGTCTGTAACCTGCAAAAACACCCAATCCATTTTCTACATTGGAATAAACAATTGTAGGTTCAACAAATGGATTGCTGGGATTGTAGTTTGCCAAAGCTTTGTGGAAGCGGTAATATTCTTCGGATGCATGAATAACATGCGCGAACGATGAATACTGTGCCGAATCTACACCATACCATTGTATGTTTTGTTCTGTAAATATTTTCCCGGAAACAACATTGTTATCATCGACATATGTTTCCCCGCGAACATCGTTGTAATTGAATTCTTCTGGAATTTCTGAATTGATTGCAGTAGAATAAAAGACCAGTCTGTAAAATTCATCATCGTTACTTAATTCGTTCAACACGACGCGAAATGTAAAGTCGATTATTCTATTGCCATACTCATCAAACGATTCACGTGAAGATACTGTTGATGAAGAAACAGATGGATTTAGCTCAGGAATTTTAGTTTTGGCAGTTACTTTTTCGCCTGTTGGAGCTTCTGCAATTAAGGTGTATTCAACACCTGCCTGCAATGGAAATTCAGATGTTGGAATTGCATACCACCAGTACTCCTGATCAAAAATTAAGGTATCGGTATTTCCATTGCCCGATATGGTAACCAGCAAATCGGATGGCGGATCATAACCTTTTTCGGATTGAGTAAAAACCGGACGGGACCATGAGATTTGTGCGCGAATTACATCAATTGAATCTGAAATAAAGCATGTTACCGAAAGTTTTGGTGCGGTTTCAGGTAAATCAATATCTGCTTCCTTTTCGCATGAAATGAAAAGAAGAATAAAGGGTAAAATACAGGCAATGCTTTTCATTGGAATTAAAATTTATAGGTCCACGAAACCGATGGAATAATTGGAAACAATGAAATCTGACTCAAATAATTCGTTCCGTCCGATCGAGATTCGATTGAATAAAAAAATGGATTTTTTCGATTGTATACGTTGTAAACACCCAGTTCGAAGGTACGTTCGCTACGTCGCAGTTCTCTGCTCCATTGGGCGGCGATATCGAGGCGGTGATACGGTGCCATGCGAAAGCTGTTTTTCGGACCAAAATCTTCAACAAATGTACCGAACGAATTGTAATCTGTTTGATCGGGATCGTGCTGCGTTACATAATAGTCGGCAAGCGGAAGTGTAATGGCCTGACCTGTTCCCAAAACCCATGTAGCAGACACATTAAAACCCGGACGAATTTCGTACATGGCAACAATTGAGAGATCGTGCCTACGATCGTAACGAGCGAAATAGGGCTTCCCATTGTTCAACGCATCAAACTGAAGAATAGTCCACGAAAGCGTATAGCCGATCCACCCCGTAAGATTACCGCTTTTGCGTTGAATCATCCACTCGGCACCATAGCTGGTTCCCTGCCCCGAAGTAACATTGTCTTGCCAACTCACTTTATTTCCATCACTTGTGGTGCCTGCAGAGAGAAAACTTGCTCCCTCCTTATACCCAATAATTTGATTCATCTTTTTATAATACACCTCAAATGTTGCCGTGAGAGCCGGTTTTTCAATATCCCGAGCCAAACCCAAAGCCACTTGATGTGCACGCTGCGGCGCTACGCGATCGGTGGCCGGAACCCATAAATCTGTAGGTAAGCCAACGCCGGTGCTGCTTAATAAATGTAAATACTGGTTCATCAAGGCATAGCTGGCTTTCAGGCTTAAATTATCTCTCAAAAGATAACGGCCCGAAATACGAGGCTCGATGCCAAAATAGTTCTTTTTTCCGGCAAGAAAATGGCTAAATCGCAATCCAGTATTCACTTTTAGCTTTGTATTTATCTTCCAATCATCTTCTGCATAGATTCCACT
>JBKCFX010000046.1:0-1684 GCA_046303595.1 Bacteroidia bacterium | reverse complement strand
TGTCGCCAAAGATGGCATCGATGAGTTTACCGCGTCCCATGGTGGCATCGATTTCGACACCCAATTTGCGTGCTGCGGCTGCCATTTCGGTTTCATTCATTTCCGAAACATCAACACCCGTAAAATGCGCAATGGCTTCGTACATTGTCATACGCTTCCATGGCCGCTTAAAATTGATGAGGTTCTCCCCTACCTGCACTTCGGTTTTTCCGTGCAAATCAATGGCTGCTTTTTCTACCATTTCTTCCACCAAGTCCATCATCCAATTGTAGTCTTTGTAGGCCACGTACAATTCAACCTGGGTAAACTCGGGATTGTGAAAACGGCTCATGCCTTCATTGCGGAAATCCTTGGCAAATTCATACACACCATCGAAGCCACCAACAATTAGTCGTTTTAGATACAATTCGTTCGCAATACGAAGATACAAGGTCATATCGAGCGTATTGTGATGTGTTTTAAACGGACGTGCAGCAGCGCCACCATAAATGGGTTGCAGAATGGGCGTTTCGACTTCGAGATAACCTTTGGTATTGAGGTACTGGCGAATTGAATTCGTAAGCATCGTGCGCTTTACGAAGGTTTCTTTGACATGATGGTTTACGATTAGATCCACATAACGTTGACGGTAACGCAATTCGGGATCGGCAAAGGCATCGAACAACTCACCATCTTTTTCCTTCACAACCGGAAGCGGGCGCAGCGATTTGCACAACACCTTGAGAGATGTAACGTGCAGGGTACTTTCTCCGGTTTGCGTAACAAACATGTAGCCGGTAACACCGATGATGTCGCCCAGATCGAGCAGTTTTTTGAATACCGTATTGTAAAGTGTTTTGTCTTCGCCTGCACAAATATCGTCGCGACGCACATAAATCTGCAGGCGATCGGTCGAGTCCTGAATAACAGCAAACGACGCATTGCCCATAATGCGTCGCGTCATAATACGGCCGGCAATTGATACTTCCTGAAAATTCCCCTTTTCTTTATCGAACGAAGCATTGATTTCGGACGCCGTTGCATTCACCGGAAATAAGTCGGCGGGATACGGATCGATGCCCAAATTCTGCAGTTCATGAAGGCTTTCGCGGCGCTGACGTTCGAGTTCACTCAGATTTTCGCTCATACAGGGAAGATTATTGGCCGCAAAAATACAGGAAAGAAACAGATTATATTGTGTGAAGCCATTTTGAAATAAAAAAAAATCTATCTTTGCCGCCCAATTTAATTCATCATTCACAATGCCTGCAAAAATCAGATTACAACGACATGGCAAGAAAGGATATGCTTTCTACCATATTGTGATTGCCGACGGTCGTGCACCTCGGGACGGGAAGTTTATTGAAAAGATAGGCACCTACAACCCCAACACGAATCCGGCATCCATCGAACTGAGCTTCGATAAAGCCCTTCAGTGGCTTAAGAACGGAGCGCAACCAACCGAAACTGCCCGTGCTATTCTTAGCTACAAAGGGGTTTTGATGAAATTACACCTCGACAAAGGGGTGGCAAAAGGTGCATTAACTGCCGATCAGGCCGATGCGCGCCTTGCAAAATGGTTAGAGGAAAAATCTTCAAAAATCGAAGGGAAACGCTCGAACCTGAAGAACAATCAAATTGATGCAGAGAAGAAGCGTAAGGCCGACGAAGTAGCTAAAAACGCTGCGCGTGCTGCTGCAATTGC
>JBKCFX010000045.1:0-4747 GCA_046303595.1 Bacteroidia bacterium | reverse complement strand
TCATAATCGAACACGGAGAGGTTAAAGGTTTTCTTTATGAGGTAGCAATTGCCTCGTTCGAAATGTGCAGGCAGCGACATCGATTCGTATCGGCTCGCACGTGAAAATGCTTCAATTGCTTCCGAAATTTTTCCCTGCACGCGGTAAGCCGTTCCCAGTAAAAACTCGGCCTCGAAACTCCGGGCGGTTTGTTCAGGGGCATTGCGGATGTGTTTTATTGCTCCTTCAGGATTTCCGTAACGTAGCATCTCAACTGCATCCAAAAGATACGGCTGATTCACGGCAACACTGCGAAGGGGATTGTAGTCGGATTGCCCTTTTACGCTTCCGGCAAGGACCAATGCGAAAAAGAACAATCTAAACATTAGTTCAGAATTTAGTGGGCATGCGCAACCTGAGGGCGGCCTTCGGCAAATGGTTCGCGCGCTGTTAGTCCAAGGAGGCGAAACATCTCCATGTCCTGATCGAACTCCGGATTAGGTGTTGTAAGCAATTTCTCGCCGGTAAATATGGAATTTGCACCAGCGAGGAAACAAAGAGCCTGGCCTTCGATACTCATTTGTTGGCGCCCGGCACTCAAGCGAACCACTGTTTTCGGCATCACGATGCGTGTGGTGGCAATCATGCGCAACATTTCCCAGATTTCGACCGGTTTCTGGTTTTCGAGCGGAGTGCCTTCTACAGCAACCAACGCGTTAATGGGAACCGACTCGGGTTGTTTGGCCATGTTGGCGAGCGTGAGCAGCATACCGCAGCGGTCTTCGGCCGATTCACCCATCCCGATAATACCGCCCGAGCAAACCGAAATATTTGCCTTGCGCACATTTTTAATTGTATTTAGGCGATCGTCATACGTGCGTGTGCCAATGATTTCGCTGTATTTTTCTTCGGATGTATCGAGGTTGTGGTTATAGGCATACAAGCCGGCTTCGGCAAGGCGCCGCGCCTGTTCTTCGTTTAGCATGCCGAGTGTGCAGCACACTTCCATATCCATTGCGTTTACGGCCTTCACCATATCGATTACGCGATCGAAATCGCGGTTATCGCGAACTTCACGCCAAGCTGCACCCATACACACTCGCGATGCTCCACCGGCTTTGGCACGTTCGGCCATTTGGGTAACCTGTTCAACATTCATGAGTTTGTGCACATCAACGCCGGTATTGTAGCGAGCAGCCTGCGGACAATAGCCGCAATCCTCAGGACAGCCGCCTGTTTTAATCGAAATGAGCGAACTCACCTGCACTTCAGAACCTGTATTGTATTTGCGGTGCATGCTTGCTGCTTTAAAGATAAGCTCAAGTAGCGGCGTGTTATAAATCTCAAGTATTTCGTTACGTGTCCAGTTGTTGCGGATATCGCTCATAGCAGATTGGATAAATTCTTCAGGCCAAAGGTAAGGCATTCCATGGTTGGCTGCAAAACAACTATTTTTGCGAAATGATTGTTCACATCATTACAGTTTTGCCCGAATTGCTCGAGAGTCCGTTTGCACATTCGATTTTAAAACGGGCGCAACAGAAAGGACTAGCATCGGTGCTTGTACACAATTTACGCGATTTTAGCAATGACAAGCATAAGAGCGTCGACGATTACGCCTTTGGCGGAGGAGCAGGCATGGTGATGATGATAGAGCCTATTGTGAATTGCATCGAATTTTTGAAAAAAGAGCATGGTGTTGATGAGGTTATCTATATGACACCCGATGGCGAGCGATTTTCACAAACTATTGCCAATCAACTTTCGTTGAAAACAAATATTGCCATACTTTGCGGGCATTACAAAGGCATAGACGAGCGGGTGCGCGAGCATTTCATCACGCGCGAAATTTCCATCGGAGATTATGTGCTCTCGGGAGGCGAACTTGCGGCTGCTGTGGTTGCCGATGCCGTAATTCGCTTAATTCCGGGCGTGCTCAACGATGAGACCTCTGCATTGACCGATTCCTTTCAGGACAATCTGCTTGCACCACCTGTGTTTACGAGGCCTGCCGAATTTCGTGGATTGAAAGTTCCCGACATATTAATTTCAGGCAACACGCCAAAAATCGAAAAATGGCGCTTCGAGAAAGCCGTTGAACGAACAAAACTTCGTAGGCCCGATTTGCTGGATGAATAATTTGCCGAAAAAAATTAACAGCCCTGCCGAATATTTGAAAATAATCCCTAATATTGCACTCCTTTTTGGAAACCCTATTAGCATTTCATTATGGACGTTCTATCAAACATCGCATCGCAGCTCATCGAAAAGCGTGAGCTTCCGGAATTTAAAGCCGGTGATACCATTACTGTTCACTTCAAAATTAAGGAGGGCGATAAAGAGCGTATCCAGCAGTATCAGGGTGTTGTAATTCAGCGCAAAGGTGCAGGATTAACATCTACATTCACTGTTCGTAAAATTTCAAACGGCGTGGGTGTTGAGCGTATTTTCCCTGATAACTCTCCATTCATCGACAAAATCGACATCAACAAGCGTGGTGTGGTGCGTCGCGCGAAAATCTATTATATCCGCGATTTGAAAGGTAAAAAAGCACGAATCAAAGAAAAATTGGTTTAATTCCTCTAAACGAAATCAAAAACCCCGGTTCACTCTTGTTCCCGGGGTTTTTTGTTATTATTACGGTTGCAGTTACTCAGGGATTCGTCTGGAAACGAATCATCACCTTCTCGGTCCAACTCCATTCAATGATTTCTTTACTGTATTTAGAGTCGATGAACTGATTCATGTCGAACTCCTGCATAAACTGATACAATTCGGGCTTTAAGTTATCGCTCCGACGAAGTTCGCGGCTCAGTTCCTTTCTAAGCATCACGGGTAAAATCTCTTCAATACCCAAACTTTCGGTCGTTACGCCAATTACTTTACCCAGTTTCAAGTTCATCGCCGCAGCTAAGATTTCGCCTTCCTTGCGTCCATTTTCCATGGCTTTGGCATAAGCCTTTTTTTTAAGACCATCGTTGCTCTTCATGCGAATATCAACGACTTCACCACGTAGCGGTTTTCCGTATATCCTGCTGATTGAATCTGCCATGCGGTATTGCTTAAGGCTAACAATCTGTATCCACTCATCGATGCGGTATTCGTTGTAGTAGGCACTCGAAACTTCCTCCTGGTTTTCGGCTTTTGTTTTATAAATTCCAATGCTCGCTATTTGCTTCGATAATTTGTCGAAACGTATGTTCTTGATTGTGTTCAAAGAATCCTGAATAATTCGTTCTTTTTGCTGGCGCTCCTGCCTGAGTTTCCGTTCAACATCCATTTCTTCTTGCGTTTGTGGTGGTGCTACTTCTTCCATCGCAACAACATCAACCGAACTTTCGGAAACTTCATATTCAGACACAGCAACAACTTCTTCATCACCAACGCGTTCTTGCGAAACATTCTGTTTTTCGATTTCATCTTCCAGATTAACCGACGAACGATTCAAACGGTACAGTACAACAAAGCTATCGGGTGCAAATGCGATTCTTCCTTTTGCTTCTACTTCGATTACAGCCCCTGAATATCCTTGTGAAAAAGCAAGTTGGCAAAGCAATACAATAAACCCAGCCATTAAAAAGTGCTTTCTCATACACCAAGCACCTTGCGTGTTTCCTTCAGAATGTCTTGAACTTCATTCATTGTTGGCGCCTCGGCATATATACGCAAGAGCGGTTCGGTTCCCGATGGACGAATCATTACCCAAGATTCATCGCTTAAAAAATGTTTGTAGCCATCAAGATCATCCACCTGCTGAACGCCATATTTGCCAAACGTTGAGAATTTACGGGCTTTGCAGTCTGTGATAATCTGTTGCTTCTGCGCTTCCGGCAAATGCACGTCGTTGCGGTCGAAACTAAAGGCTCCTACAATGTCGTACACCTCCTGAATCAATTCTTCGAGGCGCTTGCCCGATTTGGCCATAAACTCCCAAATTACCAATCCCATCCAAATCCCATCGCGCTCCGGAATATGCCCTTTAATCGCAATTCCGCCAGATTCTTCGCCACCCAGCAACACATCTTCATTAATCATGATTCCTGCAATGTACTTGAAGCCTATTTTTACCGTTTCGAGCTCCAATCCATAATGTGCGCAAAGTTTTTTCACTTTTACCGATGAGGAGAATGCAGTGCAAACTTTCCCGTCGAGGCCTTTATACTTCTTAAGGTAATGGATAAGCAATAGAATTATATGATGCGAATCCACAAAATTTCCTTTGCTGTCGAACAAACCAATTCGATCGGCATCGCCATCGGTAGCCAGTCCGCAGTCGATATCCTCGGCAATGCGAATCATTTCCGAAAATTCCTGCAGGTTACGCGCAATGGGTTCGGGAGCCTGTCCGTCGAACGATGGATTGTGCTCGCAGTGAAGCATGGTTGTTTCGGGCAGAAGTCGGCGGATAACGTTCTGGCCGGCTCCGTACATGGCATCGTAGGCTAATTCGAGGTTTGAATTGCGAATGGCGTCGAGATCGAACGAACGCTCAACGTGGGTGCAATATTCGTCTTCTAGCGGAACCCAAACAAACAGATCTTTTTGCTGAAAATCGAGAAAAGACAATGCTTTGTATGCATTATTCACGCTTTCGGGAATGAGGTCTTCGATTTCCTCAATTTTATCGGGCAGAAGTGGGCCACCATAATGGCCTTTTAGTTTATATCCGTTGTATGCCGGAGGGTTGTGACTAGCCGTAATGATGATGCCCAGACTGGCCTTGTAATTTTTTGCTCCAAGCGAAATCATGGGTGTGGAAACAAAGCCT
>JBKCFX010000044.1:0-13140 GCA_046303595.1 Bacteroidia bacterium | reverse complement strand
CAATACAGCTACGTGTTCATGGGATGTAACGGGAACTCAACCTGAGGCTCCAGCTACAGCTTGCTACGAATCAGCTACATTCAATACAGCTACTTGTTCATGGGATGTAACGGGAACTCAACCTGAGGCTCCAGCTACAGCTTGTTACGAATCAGCTACATTCAAGACAGCTACGTGTTCATGGGATGTAACCGGAACACAGCCAGAAGCTCCTGCAACAGCTTGCTACGAAACGGCTTCTTTCAATGGTGTAACTTGTTCATGGGATGTAACCGGAACGCAGCCTGAAGCTCCTGCTACAGCTTGTTACGAATCAGCTTCTTTCAACACAACAACTTGTTCATGGGATGTAACCGGAACGCAGCCTGAAGCTCCTGCTACAGCGTGCTACGAAACGGCTTCTTTCAACGCTGCTACTTGTTCATGGGATGTAACAGGAACTCAACCTGAGGCTCCAGCTACAGCTTGCTACGAATCAGCTTCATTCAATACAGCTACTTGTTCATGGGATGTAACCGGAACTCAACCTGAGGCTCCTGCTACAGCGTGCTACGAAACAGCATCTTTCAACGGCGTAACATGTTCATGGGATGTAAGCGGAACGCAACCTGAGGCTCCAGCTACAGCTTGTAACGAAACAGCGGCATTCAACTCCATGACATGCAGCTGGGATATTACAGCAGCACCAACCTGTGGTACAAACTTAATTGTGAACGGAAATTTTGAATTAGGAAACACAGGATTTGTATCGGGTTATACCTTCAAAGCAGATGTTGCCGGTAATACGGAAATGATTCCTGAAAACACGTATGGCGTTGGACCTAATGTGGCTACTTATCATCCAAGTCTTGTTGGTTTAGGCCGCACAGGCAATTTCTTGATGGTAAATGGCAATATCCAAACGATTAAAACAGTTTGGTCGCAATCGGTTAATGTTGTTGCAGGTAAACAATATCAGTTTAAGGCGTATGTGCAAAATACATTTCCTGCTTCTCCGGCTGTTCTTCAATTTAGCGTGGGAACAAGTCTTGTGGGTACATTGTCTGCACCAGGTCTGGCTACATATACCGAATTCGCAGCTATATACACCGCATCAACAAGTGGTGTAGTTGAATTGAAAATTGTGGATGCTAATCTTACTAAAACAGGTAACGACTTTGGTATCGACGATATCAGCTTCAGCGAAATTTGTCCCACAGCTCCAGCAACTGCTTGCTACGAAACAGCAACATATAACGCATCAACATGTTCTTGGGATATTACCGGAACTATGCCTGAGCAACCTGCTACAGCTTGCTACGAAACAGCTTCGTTCAATACTGTTACTTGCTCTTGGGATGTAAGCGGAACGCAGCCTGAGGCTCCTGCAACGGCTTGCTACGAAACGGCATCTTTCAACAATGCTTCTTGTTCGTGGGATGTAACCGGCACACAGCCAGAAGCTCCGGCAACGGCTTGCTACGAAACGGCATCTTTCAACGCTGGTACTTGTTCATGGGATGTAACCGGAACACAGCCTGAGCAGCCTGCAATTGAGTCTTACCAAACGGCTACATTCAACAATGTAACATGCTCTTGGGATATTACAGGAACACCTCCGGTAAGTGGTTGCTACGCTGTTGAGGTGTATGCTTTCAACCAAGGCTTAACCAAAATGGGAACAGCTGTTCGTCCAGAGCGTTCTATTGCAAGCAATGCATTGGGTGCGCCTAATGGTCAGAATCCTGCAGTGTATGCTCCGGTTCAGAACTTCGTATCGCTTGGATTTGCCGGTTCTATCGAACTTCGCTTCGAAACGCCGATTGCTAATGGTCCTGGTGCCGATATCAAGATCTGGGAATCGTCTGCAAGTGTAAACAACGAAACGGCTGTTATCTCCGTATCGCAAGATGGATTGGGATATACTCCTGTAGGAACTATCACACAGGGCGGTGAACTTGATTTTGGAACTGCATTCAGCGATTATATTCAGTTTGTTCGCATTGTTGATGTTACAAATGCTGCTACTTGGGGCAATTCTTCTGTATCCGATGGTTACGATGTTGATGCCATTGAGTGTTTGCATGGTGCTTACATTATTCCTGAGCCTGTGTCATGCAGCGCTGTTGAGGTTGTAAGCTTTGTTCAAGGTCCCGTTCAGGATTTAGTAAGTCCTGTTGCTGCCGAGCGTTCAATTGTTGCCAATGCTTTGGGTACGCCAGAAAACAGCGATGCAACTACTGCTCCAGCGAATAACAACTTCCTAACTCTTGGATTTGGTGGTGAGATTGTATTGAAATTCGGATATCCGGTGAAAAACGGTCCGGGCAACGACTTGTTCG
Source organism: Bacteroidia bacterium (assembly GCA_046303595.1). Classification (GTDB taxonomy): domain Bacteria; phylum Bacteroidota; class Bacteroidia; order M30B66; family M30B66; genus CAMCXT01. Next base: position 10,819 of record JBKCFX010000044.1, on the reverse strand, counting down.
TAGTAGAAACTACTTTCGGAAGTGCTACTGTAAACAACTGTACTCGTTACCCAGAGCGCATCCGTGCATTCGCTTCGCAGGATGGCTGCAACTGGGTGTATTTGGGCGAAGGGTGTCAAGATACCTATTTCGATTTCCAAACACTTGGATGGGCTCAGTATGTTAAGCTGATCGATGTAACACCGGTATTGAATTTTGCCAACGGTGGTGATGCCTACGATTTGGATGGTATTTTATGTCTGCATGGCGAAGAAACGAATCCTGTTCCTGCTGCATTCCCTGCAGGAGCTACGGAGGTGGTTACGTACAATCCGGGCTTACGCAAAAACGGAACGCCTGTAACTGCAGACCGCACCAATCCTTCGAAAGCGTTGGGCACACCAGAGAACAACAGCACAGTAAACTTTGTGTCTTTAGGCTTTGGTGGTAACCTTGTGTTGAAATTCCCTTACGTAATTTTCGATAATCCTGTTGAAAATGATCTTCAGGTTGTAGAAACTTCTTTTGGAAATCCATCATGCGCTGCTTATCCTGAAAAGGCCGAGTTCGAAGGTTCATTAGACGGCATAAGCTGGATTAGCTTAGGTGAATTGTGCCTCGATGGTCAATTGAACGTTGGTGCAGCCGGTGCTATTCAGTACCTGCGCATTTCTGATCGTTCTGCTGCTAGCGCATTTAGTGGTACTGCCGATGGCTACGATGTAGATGGTATCGTTGCAATCAACAGTCTGTGTGCATCGGCTCCGACGCCGCGCATTATGGATGATGTAACTGCAATCGATGAAGTAAGCAGTCTTACATTGTTCCCAAATCCTGCTACCGAGTATACTGTAGTTCGGTTGGAGGGTACGCAAGCTGATGAAGCTTGGACTATCGAATTGATCGATGCTGCAGGACGCATTGTGGCCCGCGAAGTAGTTAAGGCAACTGTAGGAGTTTCTGAGCACTTCTTGAAGCTAAATGCATACGAAAGCGGTGTTTACACGGTTCGTGCATTCAACAATTCAAATCAGTTGATTGAGCGTTTGGTAAAATAATAAGCCCAAAACGTAATCACGTAAAGCCTAAAAAAAGGCGCCCCGGTTTTCGGGGCGCCTTTTGTTTTTTACAGTAAACAAAATATGTCGAATAGTAATTACACCTTAAAATGCTAGTCCTGCTGCGACTGCAGCCGAAGCATTGATATTTCCGTAACCTCTGCTGCCATTAACACTAGGATAATACTGCGAAGTATTGCGTAAAGCATTAAAAACCTGTGTTTTGGTTAAACTCGGACGAGCCGACCATACCAATGCGGCAACACCGGCTGTTATAGCCGTTGCGCAGGAGCTACCTCCAATATAGGCCGGTCCCGTTCCGCTCGATTTAAGCGATAATGAATTGCGGTTCGAGTCGGTATTTCGCTCCATAGGTACGGTAAAATCGACCTGCGAGCCATCGTGACAGCTTGCACAGGTATTACTGTTTTCCTTAACCCCCGTAATCGCAACGCACTCGCTATGATAAGCCGGATAAACAACGCCATACCATGATGTCCAAGAGAACGATGTGCCGGCGGCAGCAAAAATAAGTTTGCCTCTGTTGTTGGCATAAACCACTCCATCGTAAAGTACAGAGCTGTAGAAGGGCGAACCGATACTCATCGAAACAATACGAACAGCTGCACGGTCGCCCATGCGCACCAGCGCATTTTTTACACCAGTGCGTTCCGCTGAACCATCGAGTACGACATCATCGCAGGCCCGAATAAAATGGAGATTCGATTTATATGCCACTCCCGTCGTGGCATTCATGTCATTACGCGGCCCCACCGCCAAACCACACATCGAAGTACCATGCGTGCACGAAGTGTAGGCCGATGTTCCTAAGGTATAGTCGGTGGTAATGGTGCGGCCGGTCGATAAGCCATTCTGAAACTGGCTTCCCAGCAAGGTTTGCCCAGAACTGATTCCCGCATCAATAACACCGATAGTTATGCCTTGCCCTTGCGCAGTATTCCAAGCGGTTGGAACATTTATGGAGTTGAAATTCCATGGAAGGCGCGCCGCTGGTGAAATGGTTGAAAAATCGCTACTGTTTATTGCTGTAGTCGAATTGTCGCAGCCCGATGAAGAGCGCTCGATTTGATTGGGCCAGTAATCGAGCGGTTCGAGATAACGAACATTCTCAAGATTGGCCAAGGCAGTAAGTACATTTTTATCGCTCATGCGCATTGTTAAAATGGGCAAAACTGAATCATCTTCGATAACAATATCCTTCCAGGCAATGGATTGGCCGGTAGACTTTTTATATTCATCGATGATGAATTGGATAAGCGCATCATGCACCGCCTTCCACTCGCCGGTTCTGATGTTGATTTCATGAATAATCGGACGTATATCACCCAAATGCGCAGGTTTATATCCTACCGCCAACGATTGATCGCCGTATTGCAGCGCCGACCAGGTTAGGAAAAGTCCTTCGTTCTCGAATCTAAAATCGCCCTTGCTGCGCATTGCCTCCACCACAACATCGTCGAGTTTTTGTTTCGAATACGGGGTGGGTTCCATTATGCTAATCGTCTGTGCTTTTTTAACCAGCACCGAACCGGAATTTTGATGCGAAGCATCGATCGTATCATCATCCATTCGCGAACATGATTGAATTCCAAGGATGCTGATGCTTGTGGCAATAAGTAGTAATTGTTTCATGTGTTGTAGTTTAATTTGATTTCGAAATTAGGTATTCAATCAGGAAATCAAAGCAATAGTTATAAACCAAGGTTGTGAAAAACTGCTTGACTGGAATAAACATCCATCAACAATTCAAGCTATAAATTGAAATTTAATACATTCTAAATTCCTTATTTGGAATAAATTCAAAGGGGATGCGAAAGACACTAATTTGCGATTGAGCCTTCCCCCGAAGTGTTACCTATTTTTGAAATCGCTGATTGAGTTCATCCATCGAAATTATATGGATGATATTTCTTCCCGATGGACTCACATTGCCTGTTTCGCATCCAAACAATTTATCGATGATGATGAGCATTTGCTCGGTTCCCGGAAATTTATCGGAATACCGCGCACCGATTTTAGCCAGACTTTTCGCGATTTTTTCTTTGTTGCTCAATTGGTGATTGCCCGATTCGCTTCGGTAATTTTCCAGAATCTGTTCGATGGTTTGCCGCGCATCGGCATTCAGTGCTTCGGCCGGAACACCCGTAATTTTCAAGGTCGAATCGCCGAAAGGTTCGTAATCGAATCCCAAAGCCTGCAGTTCGTCTTCAATTTCGCCAAAGAGTGTATAATCTGCTTTCGAAAGCTCGACCAGGGTAGGGAAGAGGAGTTGCTGCGATGCGCCCTGTTGCTGCGTGCGTTTGCAAAAGCGTTCATACAAGATGCGTTCGCGCGCACCTTGCAGGTCGATGAGCATCAGGCCGCTTTTTACCTGCGAACAGATATACGTACCATGCAAAAGCCAGGGCATAGATTTCTCTGCGTGCTCCGACTCGGCTGGTAAGGCGCTCAGTTGTTCGGGTTCGTTTCTGCCTTCGAGATCCTCCCAGCGAATTTTGTTCATCTGGAACGATGTTCCCGCAGGTTTGGGCGGGTCGAATGGATTGTAGGTGGGATCGACCTTTATTTCGGGCGCTTTTATCTCGGTGTTGCGTGATGGCAGCGGAACGAACTGCATCTCGGCTTCGAAATCGAGGCTGGGCGATAGGGCAAATGCGCCCAATGCCTTTCGAATGGCAGAAAGCAGGATACCGTAGGCTGTGCGATCGTCTTCGAACTTAATTTCGGTTTTGGTAGGATGGATGTTGATGTCGATGCTCGCCGGAGGAACATCAAGGCGGATAAAGTAGATGGGATGCTCACCTGCGGGAATAAAATCCTGGTAGCCCATCTGCACGGCATGATGCAGATAAGTGCTTTTGATGAAGCGGTTGTTGATGAAGAAAAACTGCTCGCCTCGTGTTTTGCGCGTAAAATCGGGCTTGCCGATGAAGCCGGTAATTTTGATGGAGGTATTTTCTTCGTTTACCTGGATGATTTTCTCGTTCCAACTTTGGCCGTATATGGCAACAACGCGCTGTTTGAACGAACCGGGCAGGAGGCGGTGTACTTCATCGCCCTGATTTACCAGTGAAAAAGCAATTTCGGGGAATGCCAAGGCCACACGGTAAAACTCATCGAAGATGTGCCGCGTTTCGACCTGGTTCGATTTAAGGAAATTGCGCCGGGCAGGCACATTATAGAATAAATTCCGCACAGCGATGGATGTTCCCGCTTGGCAGGCGGTAGGCTCCTGACGTGTAATTTCGGAGCCTTCGATTTCAATGAGGCAGCCCGTTTCATCGTCCTTGCGGCGTGTGCGCATTTCGACCTGTGCCACGGCAGCAATGGAGGCGAGCGCCTCACCGCGGAAACCCATGGTGCGCAGCGACCACAGATCATCGGCATTACGAAGCTTCGATGTAGCATGGCGCGCAAAGCAGAGCCGGGCATCGAACTCATCCATACCCGAACCGTTGTCGATAACCTGAATGAGCGTGCGACCGCCATCTTTTACGATAAGCTGGATGTTGCGCGCGCCGGCATCAACGGCATTTTCGAGCAGTTCTTTCACGGCAGAAGCCGGACGCTGAATTACTTCACCGGCGGCAATCTGATTTGCTACATGTTCGGGTAAAAGCTGAATATACGAAGCCATAATCCTTCGCCTCAAAAGTACGTTCATTCACCGAGCTCTTTCCATCCTTTCCACAATTGTTGATAATTAATCCGCGGTGCACTATACGTCTTTCAATACGCATTCGGCGGTAATTCAATAAGTTTGGCAAAAAAAAAACTACTGTGGCAGAATTTCGGCTGGTCGAAACGGCAGCGCAATTGAAAAGTTGTATCGAGAATTTGAGGCATTTTTCGGCAATCGGACTCGATCTTGAATTCGACCGCGACCGCTTTGCCTACGGATTTACCCTGTGTTTGATTCAGTTGAGCGATGGCAAGCATACTTGGCTCATCGATCCGATTTCCTTCGGCGATCTGGAACCCTTGTATCGCTTTTTAGAAGAGCCAATACCCGTTAAAATCATGCATGCACCGGGAGAAGATTTAACGCTCTTACAGCAAAAAGGCTGCGTGGTAAAAAACATCTTCGATACCGAACGTAGTGCGCGCTTGCTCGATTTTGAGCATTTCTCGCTGGGTAATTTGTTGCTCTACGCGCTGGGTGTGCAAATCGATAAATCGCAACAAAAAACCGACTGGGTAAAACGTCCGCTTCATGCAGAGCAGCTAGCCTATGCAGCGCGCGATGTGGTGTACTTGCCCGAGTTGCACGCATACCTTGCGCATGCCGCAGAAGAGAAGGGAATTGCCGATTTTGTGCGAGAAGAAAATGCGGCTTGGGATTTATTTACGCCCGAAGTGCGGCGCGAGGGCTGGTTTGTAAACAAAGACGACGAAAAGAAATACCCGCCGTATTACTTGCATATTTACAACGCCTTAATGGGTTTACGCGATCAACAGGCGAAACAGATGAACAAGCCGGGCTACATGTTGGTGGCAAAGGAAGTATTGGCCGATCTGGCGTTTCGGGAAGAAGTTTCGCAACAGTGGATGCACCAGCGGGGCATGCATCCTTCACTGCGCAATCTGAAGTCGGCCGAGCTTTACAAAGAACTGCGCAATACAGCCGCTGCCGAGGCCGACGAACTGAAGTTGAGTCGGAAATCCTTGGCTGCAAGCCGCAGTGATGCCGAAAAGCGCCTCCAATACGAAGCTCGCCGCAAGGCTACAGATTATGTCGAGTCGCATTTACGTCCCATACAAAACGAATTGATACGAGGCTACGGACAATTTGCCGGCAATTACATGCTCAACGAGCGCACGATGACCGATTTGGCAAGTGGAAAAATGAAACTTGAGCAGCTTCCGTTTGCTTATCGGAGTAAATTGATTGAGGTGATTGCGGCGGAATTAGGAATTGAGTTGTGGGAGCTTAAGTAGGGGGCTCGGATTGGCCAAGAAAGAAGTGTATATTTAAAGCCGTTATAAGCGAGTTAGCTGTGATTTTATGACGACACAAAAAGAGTACATATATGAAGTAGGATTTTCGTTCTTAAAACAAGACGAAGCAATTGCCTATGACCTGAATGACCATATACAAGACAGACTTTCAACATTCATTTATTCAAAGAAACAAGAAGAACTTGGCGGTACAGACGGTGAAAAGAAATTCAATAAAGTATTTTATGAGGAATGCAGAGTTGTTGTTGTTTTATATCGAGACGGCTGGGGTGAAACCCCTTGGACAAGAATTGAAGAGACCGCAATAAAAAACAGAGCCTTCGACAAAGGTTGGGACTTTTTACTTTTTGTGAATCTTGACTCAAATTCGTCATTACCTACCTGGATTCCGAGAACCTACATTTGGTTGGACTATCAAAGATTTAAAACCGAAGGTGCAATTGCGGTTATTGACCAAAAAGTAAAAGAAACAGGCGGTACTAGTCGTCAAGAAACCATTGTAGAAGCAGCGGAAAGACTCAAACGATCAAGAAAAGCAGAGAAAGAGAGAGAGTTATTTCTTAAAAGTCAGGAAGCTGTAAAAGAAGCAAATAGAGAACTTAGAATTATAATCGAAAAATTAAAAGTGCTTAAGCCTATTATTGAAGACACTGAAACATGTCTTGATTTAGCAACTTCAGAACGAACAAACCTTCCAATGTATGAATTTGGATTTAACGGATATTATCTATGCTTTAGTAGCATTTATCCAATTCAACACGATATTGCCAACGGTACCTTAAAAGTAATAATTTATGAAAAGAAAGGCCACGACCCAACAGAATATAAAGAATACATACATAAACAATCGATATTAAGTTTTGACAGAGATTTGATTGGAAATAATGGTTGGTCTGAACACAATACAGGCAATGATTTTTTAACAACAGACGAACTAATTGACAAATGGGTAAAACATTTTATTAATGACCTTGGAAAAAGAAAGAAAAACCTCAGCTAACAGCGTGCAAGCGCCATAACCCTGCCGCAGGCGCAACACAGGGTTACGATCGCCTCCACGCAAACCGTTATGGGTAATACTAGGACTGCCGTAATAAACAAACAGACCGACAGAAAAACTAACTTTTGACTGTGAAAATTGACAAGAAAATTAATGACTTTAGAATAGTACATAGACAACATAACGGTCATACTATCGAAACAGATGTAATTGGAATAAGACACAAAGCGGGTATAAAAAATCTCTTCAAATTATATTGTGATAAAGCGCAACCAGAAAAGGGTATAGGTCTGTGCGCGGATTGTTGTGTGTACCTAAACTTGCTCTATTTTTAGCCCTTTCATTAATGCGGAATTTAGCCATGGGGAAATACGCCAAACTGTTTAAATATACCGCCATCGTCGAAGGATGGTCGTATCTAATACTTTTATTCATCGCCGTGCCGCTTAAGCGCCTGTTCGACATGCCAATGGCGGTCCGCATATTTGGTTCTATCCACGGTTTTTTGTTCGTGGCATTTTGCCTGTTTCTGGTCTTGGCATGGACCGACGAAAAATGGTCCATTAAAAAAGCGGGACTAGCCTTTCTTTCGTCGCTCATTCCGTTTGGAACGTTTTGGTTCGACCGGAAGTATCTTTCGTAGAATTATCTGCTTGAGATATGCAATCCAACGCATCCCATACATCTCCTTTTAACCGTGCTGTTCTTATCGCAGGACTCGGATTTTTCGTGGATGCATTTGATCTTTTGTTGTTCAATGTACTGCGTATTCCATCGCTAAGCGAACTGGGTTTTTCGGGCTCCGAACTAACACGCAATGGCGAAACCTTACTGGCTATTCAGATGGCAGGAATGATGCTTGGTGGCATTGGAAGCGGCATGCTGGCCGACCGATTTGGCCGCGCTTCAGTATTGTTCGGATCGATTCTCTTGTACTCGCTTGCCAATCTGGCCAATGCCTTCGTGAATTCGTACGATATGTATGCCGTTTTGCGTTTTATCGCTGGTCTCGGACTCGCGGGCGAACTCGGAGCCGGCATTGCCATGGTTGGTGAGCGCATGCATGCCGAAAAACGTGGACTGGGGACCATTCTCGTCGCAACGCTTGGAGGTTTAGGCGCTGTTGCGGCAGGCTTATCGGGAGATTTGCTGCACTGGCGCACTGCATATATCGTTGCCGGCGCAATGGGATTGTTACTTTTGCTGCTGCGCATGAAAGGCCTGGAAAGTGATCTGTTTCATCAAACCCGAAATAACAAGGCGATTAGGCGCGGAAATTTCTTCGATTTATTTACCAAGAAAGAGCGTCGCAACCGCTTTTTGCGCTGTGTATTTGTTGGCATCCCAATTTGGTATTGCGTGGGTCTGTTGGTTTCGTTTGCGCCCGATTTGGCAAGCGAACATGGCCTTACGGGTATCCGTCTCGGAACCTGTTTTGTACTTTTCCAAACCGGCATTGCCTGTGGCGATTTAAGTTCGGGTTTGTTGAGTCAGTATTTCAGAAGCCGCCGAAAGATAATGCTTGGATTTATGTTGCTTGCACTTTGTGTTTGTGTGCTCTGGTTCGCGCAGTTTTACATCTCCAATTTCCTCTCTTTTTCGTTGCTGTCATTGTTTATGGGATTGGGTTGCGGGTATCTGAGCGTTTTTGTAACGGCTACATCAGAGCAATTCGGCACCAACCTGCGCGTAACGGCAACTTCATCGGCTACAAACCTAATGCGCGGATCCATTGCTGTGTTGGTTCCATTACACCTTTTCCTTGTCGAATCAATTGGATTAAGTCGCAGCGGTTCGCTTGCCGCAATTGGCATTGTTGTTTGGTCCGCTGCGCTTTATGCAGTACATGCAATGAATGAGACATTTGGCAAGTCGCTTGATTTTGTTGAGCAAGAGTAGAAGCGGTAGTGTGCATCCGTACAATCAGAAATTCATACTGCCGTTTATTGATAAATTACTGCTTTTTTGTTCATAAACAGACGCCATGAGAAGCATGAATTCTAATGGTATTGGATAATTTTCGCCATTGAAATTTCCGGTATGCAATCACTACGATTCATTTTATTTTCCTTGTTTTTCTTCACGATTAAGTCAATTTCGTTTGGCCAAACCATAAAGTCGTTCTCTCAAAATCCGGCAGAATTTTTTGCCGATTTCAGCAAGTTCATGGAAACGGCCGATAAAAAAGCGGCCAAAGAACTGCTTGAACGCTTTGAACCCATTTGGATGAGTAAACTAAATGGGAGTCAGCAGGTAGCGGTTATTGGCATTGCCAACGGAATGCTAAAGAAACGAATGACCGCATTCCCCAATTTTAATAATTACATTCTCACAATTCTGTGTTGGAGCGATGGCAATAAATCCATTCAACAATTTCTCGACTGGCACGAATGCGCGGGAAAAACGATGGCTAAGGCTACCACCGGTAAATTCGACCAGTTCTTACAATCAACGCAGGATTTATTCAAAAGCAATGCTTTGTATCAGAGCAATGCCATCAGCTGGTATGCATCAAGAGGCGATTATACGTTTAGCTACGATTCTATACCGAAGGTACATTTTGAAACGGGCGATATTCGGGGTGTAACGCGGGGCGATTCAACACTTATAAAGTTCACCTCCGGCACACTTCACCCACTTGATTATAAGTTTTATGGAAATAAAGGTAAGGTATTGTGGACCAGAAATAATCTCGCCGAAGAAGAAGCACATGCCACGCTAACACGCTATGTTTTACCTGTAAAATCAACGAAATTTAGTGCCGATACGGCGACCTTGCATTTTCCGAAATACTTCAAAGAGCCGCTTCTTGGACAGTTAACCGAAAAACTATCCGATAATGTCGAAGGACGCGATGCAACCTATCCCCGTTTTACCAATTACAACAATTCTTTCGCCATCCGCGATATCTATAAAAATGTAGATTATGTGGGAGGAATCACGATTCAGGGTAAACAACTGATCGGTTCCGGCACGGCCCAAAATCAGGCTACATTTACCTTTAACCGCGAAGGAAAACCTTTCCTTATAGCCCGCTCCATGTCATTTTTGATTGAAGATAAAAGCCTGCAATCATCCAGCTCGTCTGTTAAGTTTTTTATTGAAGAGGATTCAATCGTGCATCCGGGACTAACGTTCCGTTATCTGGATGAAAAAAAGGAACTCTATCTGTTACGCAAGCAGGAAGGAATTGCAAAAACACCATATTTCGATTCGTACCATCAACTGGATATGGATTTTGAATTGCTCACATGGAAAACAGATGAACCAACGATTCGATTCAAAGCCATTGCCGGAGCAGTAGAAAGTAAGGCCTTGTTCGAGTCGGCCGATTATTTTCGCGAACAACGCTACATCGAAATTCAGGGAATCGACAACGAGAGTCCACTGCTTGTTTTGCGTAAGCTCGCCGATAAATTGGGGAGAGATGAATTCTCGGTGAAAGAAGCGGTGAATTGGTATCGGGTTGATGAAACGCAAGTGAAGCACATCCTCATCCGGTTATCGTATTTGGGATTCATTATTTATGATGAGGAAGCCGAATGGGTTACGCTAAAACCACGTTTGCGCAAATACCTGCTTGCGGTAAACGGAAGAGCCGATTATGATGTGATTCAGTTTTTTTCCAATGTATATGGTACCGACAACAATGCAGAACTAAGTTTGCTCAACGGCGATTTGCGGATGTATGGAGTCGAAAAAATCTACTTGAGCGATTCGCAAAATGTTGTTATTTACCCCAAAAATCAGGAGCTCGTTGTTCACAAAAACAGAAACTTCGATTTTGCAGGACGCATCATGG
>JBKCFX010000043.1:0-10247 GCA_046303595.1 Bacteroidia bacterium | reverse complement strand
ATTATATTCGCTTCAGTTTTCAAGGCGTAGTTGATATGGGTCAGGTTTTACGTTTCAGAGACTTCGCCCGCGGTTTTACTATTTTGGTTCACGGTGGCCCCGGTTTCTCGAATCTTTGGAACGATGCCGGGCAATCGGGCGCTATGCTTAACCTTACCGCAGGTCTCGTTCCTCAGTACAAAATCTCTGATAAATTTCGCATTTTTGCCGATTTTACGCGTGTAAGACACGTTTACCAACAAGTTACGTTCGATCTTCAGTCCTCGCATTCTCAATTGGGCTTCGATGGCTGGATCGCCAACATAAGCCTCGGGGCAGCCATTTCATTTTAGTGCATCCCGACACTTCTTTTCAATTCAAACAATTCCAAATTTAGAGGCCAAATACTTTCCAGTGTATGATTCTGCTGTTGTACACAAATCCACTGGCCTTCCCTGAAACACAACCGTGCCGCCATTATCTCCTCCTTCGGGACCTAAATCAATCACATAATCGGCGCATTTTACTACATCGAGGTTGTGTTCGATTACCACCAGCGAGTGACCCTGGCGAATCAAGGCATCGAAAGCCTTCATCAAACGATTTATATCGTGAAAATGAAGACCGGTTGTTGGCTCATCGAAAATAAACAAAGTGTTGCCCTGGGCGCTTCCTTTTGTAAGAAAAGAAGCCAACTTGATGCGCTGTGCCTCACCACCCGAAAGCGTAGATGAGGCCTGCCCCAGATGTACATAGCCAAGACCCACATCCGATAAAGGCTTTAGTTTTTCAGCTATTTTTTGCGCTGTATTTTCCTTACCTGCTTTGAAAAATTCGATTGCATCATCAACCGTTAGGTCTAAAATGTCGAATATCGATTTGCCTTGATATTCAACCTCAAGGATCTCATCCTTAAACCGCTTGCCACGACACACGTCGCATTCAAGCTTGATGTCGGCCATGAACTGCATGGCGATATCAACAAATCCTTCCCCTTCGCATTCTTCGCAACGGCCGCCTTCAACGTTAAACGAGAAAACCGATGGTTTATAATTCCGCGTTTTTGATAGTGGAAGGTTTGCATACAACGCTCGAATTTCGTCGTAGGCTTTTACATAGGTTACCGGATTGCTGCGCGATGATTTTCCGATCGGATTCTGGTCGATATATTCGACCGACTGCAGCATTTTATAATCGCCTTCGAGGCGGTCGAAAGAGCCCGTTTGTTCCGCATACCCTTCGAATTGCTTTTTTAGTGCCGGATATAGGATGCGGTTTACCAGCGAACTCTTTCCCGAACCGCTTACACCGGTGATGACCGTTAAGACGTTCAGCGGAAAAGTTACATCGATGGCTTTGAGGTTATTGTGCCGCGCTCCGGTTATACGGATGGATTTGTTCCACTTGCGTATCTGCTTCGGAATCTCAATGGCTTTATCGCCTCGCAAATATTCGGCGGTAAGCGATTTGCCTTTCTTTATCAATTCATCGTACGTTCCGTCAAAAACCACTTCGCCGCCCAGTGTGCCGGCTTCGGGTCCCATATCGATGATGGCATCAGCTGCTTGCATCATGTCTTCATCGTGTTCAACCACCACAACGGTATTGCCAAGGTCGCGCAGATTTTTAAGTACCGAAATCAAGCGTTCGGTATCGCGCGAGTGCAAACCAATACTGGGCTCATCGAGTACATAGAGCGATCCCTCGAGACTCGAACCAATGGAAGTAGCCAAGTTAATGCGTTGGCTCTCGCCGCCCGAAAGCGTCGACGAAAGACGGTTCAGTGTGAGGTAACCTAAGCCTACATCACACAAGAAACCCAGTCGCGATTGAATTTCAAACAAGATGCGCTTCGAAACCGAAAGTTCGTATTCAGATAAGGCCAATCGATTGAAAAACTCGCGGCAACGCTCAACCGAAATAAGCACCAGCTCGGCAATATTCTTTCCTCCTACCTGCACATAGGATGCATCCTTGCGCAGACGAGTTCCGCGGCAATCGGGGCAAACTGTTTTTCCTCGGTAGCGCGAGAGCATAACGCGGTACTGAATCTTATAGGTTTGTTCTTCAACGAAACGGAAAAACGCATCAATTCCTTCGGCATATTTGGACCCTTTCCACAATTGCTCTTTTTGTTTTTCGTTCAAATCGTAATACGGACGATGCACCGGGAAATCGAACTTCAAGGCATTTTTCACAAATGCATCCCTCCACTCGCCCATTCTTTCACCTTTCCAAGGTGCTACACAGCCCTCGTAAACCGAGAGGCTTTTATCTGGAATTACAAGGTCTTCGTCGATGCCGATTACCGAACCAAATCCTTCACAAGTTTTACACGCACCAAATGGATTGTTGAAACTAAATAAGTGCACCGAAGGTTCTTCGAATACCAATCCATCAGCTTCGAATTTCCCAGATAACTTTTTGGTGATCTGTGTTCCATCTGCTTGGATAATTTCAATGATGCACTCATTGTTTCCTTCATAAAAGGCAGTTTGTACAGAGTCGGAAATTCGGCTGTCGTTTTCTTCGTTACCGGGTTCTATAGCAAATCGGTCGATAAGCAATTCGAGCGTTTTATTTTTGAGCACACCCACGGCTTCGCAGTCTTCAATTTTCTTCAACTCTCCATCCATACGCATGCGCGAGAATCCCAACTGACGCAACAGCGAAAGATTGGAAGCATCATTCGCAAAGCGATCGTTGTTGAGCGGCGCGAAGAGCATTGCACGGTCGCCCAGTTTGAATGTATTGATGAAGTCAACCACATCGGCCGGCGTTGAACGGGAGACCAACTCGCCCGAAATCGGAGAAATCGTTTTCCCGATGCGAGCAAAGAGCAGTTTGAGGTAATCGTAAATCTCGGTCGACGTTCCGACGGTGGATCGCGGATTGGTTGCATTTACCTTTTGTTCAATAGCAACGGCAGGCGAAATTCCTTCGATAAAATCAACTTCGGGCTTGTTAATTCTTCCTAAAAACTGACGTGCGTAAGAACTCAAGGATTCTACATAACGACGTTGCCCTTCGGCATAAAGCGTATCGAAGGCAAGCGATGATTTTCCGGAACCCGACAAACCCGTGACAACAACAAGCTTATTTCGAGGAATTTCAACAGAAATATTTTTTAGGTTATGTACCCGCGCACCGCTTATTCTTATTGCGTTTCGATTAATCGGTTCGGTTGTTTTCGTGTCGCTCATGTGTAAGAATTTACAAAAATATTATTCTGCCCCTTGTTTTTTTAAAAAAAATTATTTTACTTTGATCAACGTTAAAACCCGAAGACTATACAAAAGGTTTTAACTAAATTTAAAACTACTGAATCTATAGCATACACCTCTACACTTTAAGACTTTACTAACCCGTTTTAAAAAAGGAGGATTTATGTTTGCTACAGAAGCCCCAGATCAAATTCTGGTTTCCAACTACATCAATGGCGATGAATCTGCATTGGCGGTACTAATAAAACGCCATAAGCAAAAAGTGTTTTCCTATGTGCGCATGCTTGTTAAGGATGTGCAGGTTGCAGAGGATATTTTTCAGGATGTTTTCCTGAAGGTAATCCACACCCTTAAATCGGGGAACTACAACGAAGAAGGGAAGTTTTTGCCTTGGGTGATGCGTATTGCGCACAATCTGAGTATTGACCATTTTCGCCGGGCGAAGCGTATGCCCATGGCTAACCAAACGCAAAAAGACGACGAAGAATATGATGTGTTTCGCACCATTCGCGATACAGACGAAACGATTGAAGGTAAAATTGTAAAAGCACAGATTTTACAGGATGTGAAGCGTTTGATTAAAGAATTGCCTGCGGAGCAGCAGGAAGTAATTATTTTACGCCACTATGCCGATATGAGCTTTCAGGAAATTGCCGAATTTACCAATGTGAGCATCAATACTGCACTAGGCAGGATGCGTTATGCCTTGATAAACTTACGCAGAATTGTTAAGGAAAAGGATATTATCCTGTCGGCTTAGAATTTAGTGCTTTTGTATATAGTATTTGATGTAGTTATCGCGTTCTATTCGAATCGGCTTTTCAGGCTTATCGGCAAAAAAAGCGTCGATTGTCTCTGTTGCACTTGTGTATACAGGATCTAAATACTCATCAAATAAAATAAATGCCCCCGTCTCCATTCTTGGATAAAAGAACTCCAAACAGGTTTGGTAAGAACTCGCCAAGTCGCAATCGAGATGGACAAAGCTGTAGGTATGACTTGCAAACTCGCCTAAGGTGTTTTCGAAAAATCCCTTAATCAACCGTAGGTTTTGGGAATTGGCATTGGTTAGTTTTAATTTGTGTTGTATTAGTCCCAACGAAGTTTTCTTGAACATTTTAGTTTCAAGATCGATGTGGCCACTGGTGTCCTTTTCGCGCTCCAATTCGGCGGCCGATCCAAATCCTTCAAAAGAATCAAAGCCATAAATCATACGTTTATCGTTATATCGATGAAGCATATAGGTAATAGGGACAATTGTCGCACCTTGAAAAACACCACATTCGGCCACATCGCCTTTAAGATGGTCTGATTTGGCTAAAAGGTGCATAATAATGTTTATGTTAGCACTTGAACCCAATTCCGGATTTTGAAATGATTTTACCTTACCGGGTAATTTGATGTTGTATATACGTCCTCCCCAGTAATTCCAGTTTTGAAGTGCTACACGTTTGGCAATTGGGTTGAATAAATATTGAAGGACTGATTTTACAGAATTTCTCATCAATTAAGGTTTTAAAAACAGGGCTTTAAGCGCATCGCCTTTACCTGTAAACGTTAATAAAGCGTTAATTATAGCTTTTAAACCATTCAGCAGTGCGTTTTTCTCGAACCGAATACGCAGTTTTTCATCAGAAGTGCTTTCTGCAATAAAAGGTGTTCCTTGCTCCTGAACTATCGTTTTGGGCTTTTGTTTACTAGTTATAAACCGCGTAATACTTATGCCGGTGCTTTGCACATACACCTTTTTTAGGCCATGATTTTTCAATAAATACGACAAGGTTGCATGGGTGTAATACGACAAATGCTCAGGCCAGCCAATTACATTGTACTTTGGACCCAAGTAATATCGCAGTAATGAATTAAAATTTGGTGTTGTTACATAAAAATAGCCGCCTTTTCGAAGCAATGAAATGATATTGCTTAATTCTGTATTCGGCGTATTGATATGTTCGATGACTTCGAAAGAGGTAATTACATCAAAACTTTCAAGACTATAATTTTGAGGATTCAACACGCCTTGGTGCATTTGAATGCCCTTCGACTGGCAAATTCGAATGGCTTCATCGGTATATTCAGTTCCATAAACCTCCCATCCGCGCGATTTAGCGACTTCAAGGAAATAGCCAATTCCACAACCTACATCAAGCAAACGGTTGGTTTTGCGAACTTTTTCAAACTGATCTAAAATTTCGTTGTATCGTTTGATAGTAATTGGGCTGAGGTAGTCATTTCTTCCATAGCCTCTGTAATGATCTTCAAGTTCTGTTGAAGTGGGGTTTCGTAAAGAAAACACCATAGAACAAGAAGCGCATTTAACCAACCATGCTATTTCGAAAGATTCCAAAGGCTTAAGTTGGTTGCTACCGCAGCAGACGCAATTCGTCAGTTCTCGTTGTCCGCTCATTTTCTAATTGACTGTTTTATTTTTCGAAACGCGCGAACATATGGGCGAAGGCGATCGTACCAATGTAAAATTGATGGATAATCGGTATGCGCCTTTACAGGCAAAGCCATGATGGATTCAAATTCCAATTCCGTTATACCAAGTTTTTTAATCAAAAAATCACGGTCTTCAAACAAAAGCTCCTCAGAGGGATATGGATTTTTCTTGATTTCCGCTAAGGCTTCTGCACGCGAAATCTGTCCAGAACAAATTAAGGTGCTCAGATGCGATTTTCGCTTATCGACACCAAATTTCTTGTATAAAATGTAGCCCTGATAAAATCGAGTGAAGATGTTTTCATAGTGCTTTCCCCCATAGTCGCGCCAACCCATTTCCTCTTGAATGAATTTCTTTACTGCACCTTTATCGTAATCAATCCAATTGAGTGGCGAATAGGTTTTCAACCCTTTAATTTTCATGTAATACCATCCCTTTGTAACGCCTAAATAAGGGAAGGATTTTAAAGGTACTGAACCAAACTGTTTGTGTATCGCCTTCATGTTAATGATATCGTACTTGAAGTGCGTAAACGTTGGAGGCAACCATCCTTCTGTTACTGTGTTATGCCCAGTAAGAATGTATTTAATTCCTTTATCATTGGCGATCTTAAAAACTGCAGCAGCATAAGCATTATCAGTTGGTACATCGATATCAAGTACGGAGGCCTTCATATATGAAAGCTGAAGATCTTTTATTTCGTTCCAATCAATCACATAAGTGAATAAATCAAAACCAAGTTTCTTTATTAGATTCTCAATGTTCATAACAGACAATTCTGTGTTCCATCCGTTATCTACGTGTAAAATTAAAGGCCGAAGCCCCCATTCTTTGGCCTTGTAAGATAAATATGTGGAGTCTACACCGCCGCTTACACCAATTAAGCAGTCGTATTCTCGATTTATTCCCCAGTTTTTAACTTCTGTTAACATGTTCTGGAGTACTTTATCGGCCTCATCGCCTCGCTTAACAGTTTTACGAGCCATGTCATCATAAATATGACAAACAGAGCAAACGCCCTGATTATCAAATGAAATAGCTGGATAATCGTTCGTATCGAGAATACAGCGGGAGCAAACTTGGTAATCGTTTTTCATGCATTCAAAACTTCGGAGAAAAACAAATTGTAATTATTTAATGCCGAAAAATACTGCAAATAGCTAGAAAAAGCCTTGCCCGAAAGCAATTCAAATTCATTTTCATTTAATGCAGCCCATTTTTCTAACACTGAGGCTATTTCTAAGGCAGATGAATCCGCTTTCATCAATTCTCCATTTTCATCATCAATTACCAATTCAGCGATGCCTCCAACATTCACCGAAATAACTGGCAAACCGAAACCCAGCGCTTCCATCATAGAAACTGGAATCCCCTCAGATTCGCTAGTACACAATAGCACGTCAGAAGAATTTGAGCGCAAATGCTCGTATACCTGCTCCTTCGACCGTTCTCCAGCAAATTGATAACTCACATGTGGTGAAGATGCCAATTTCTGTCGAGCCATTTCGAAAATTGGATCATTTAAGTTAGGCGCGCTGCCGATGTGGGTCCAATCTATAGTGCAATTTTCCACCTTAGAAAGCGCATCAATAATTCTATCAATTCGCTTTACTTGCGAGATAAATGCAATAGAAAGTACTCGAAGATGGTTTGCCTTTTTGCTTGATTGAGGCTTTGCTTCATCCAAACTAACACCCAAACGAGATGTCTTAATTTTGGATATTTCAGTACCTGGAAGTTGATTGCGCAGGTAATGAGTGCCAGCATCTGAAATAGGATAAATACCATCTAGACATCCTACCATTGTTGGCCTAAAGGGCAGGTAATTGCCTGGGTTTACAAAATAAAAACAATCCCAACGGTGCGACCTTGACACCACATGAAGTTGAGGCATCTTCTGTTTAAGTTTGGAGAGTCCATAAGATGCATTCGTGAGCCAATAGGTGTAAAGTGTAATTTGATTTTCAGGATGATTGTGCTGCTTTATGAGCTGAGACATCTTGCCTACAAATAAGTTCGCAAATGCCTCATAAGCCAGCATTAACTTAATATGCAAAGCATCGAGCTTTTGGTTGAAAACGCTATTAATGAACTTTCTTTCTAGTTTCCATGCACTTGAAAACCAAGCTGAAGCAGCCTTCAATTTATCCGCAATGCTTTCCTGAATTTGAAGTTCTATGATTTCAGCGTTGGCTGGAATATGAAACTTGACTTTTGTTTTATCTGCCTTAAAAGGAGAAGGGAGTATGATGTAGATTTTCTCAAATTTCGAAGAAATAACCTTTAATTCATCCTCTAAAAAAGGCTCCCCAAAGCCATAAGGGTAATCAGAAACAATGAGATAGAGAAACGAACGCTTGTTTTTCATGTGTTGCTAAAATAGAAATTTTATAAGGAGAAACTAGGCGAATTGTACGTGGTTGAATTCGTACTTTTGGAGCGTATGATAGCGATAGTTGACTACGATATGGGCAATATTGGTTCGGTATATAATATGCTGAAAAAAATTGGCCGCAAAAGTGAAATAACCCGTGCGCCTGAAAAAATTCTCCAAGCCGATCACATTATTCTTCCCGGCGTTGGCGCATTCGACAGTGGCATGGAACAACTTGAAAATTTCGGTTTGGTTGAGCTCATTAGACAAAAAGCCTTGGTTGATAAAACACCAATTTTAGGTATTTGCCTTGGCGCACAGCTGATGTTGGAGAAGAGCGAGGAAGGTCAGAAAGCTGGTTTGGGTTTGATGGAAGGTGAAGTTGTTCGCTTTCAATTATCACCCGAAAGTAAACTCCGAATTCCCAATATGGGATGGAATCAGATTTCGAAAGTAAAATCGAGCACATTGGTTGATTTTTTACCCGAACATCCACGGTATTATTTTGTGCACTCCTATCATTTCAAAATGACGCATCCAGAAGATCAATTGCTGATGTCGGAATACGGATACGACTTTTGTTCTGCCTTTCAGAAGGGGAACATTGCTGGTGTTCAGTTTCACCCAGAAAAAAGCCACAAGTTCGGAATGGCCTTGTTACGCAACTTCACAGAATCCAACTAACATGTACCAATCGCGCATTATTCCTGTATTGTTATGCAACTTGGAAGGAAGTCTGGTAAAAACCCAGAAGTTCAAAAAACCTGTTTACGTTGGGGATCCTGTAAATGCCGTGAAGATTTTCAACGACAAAGAAGTGGATGAACTTATCTTCCTTGATATCACAGCAACCGCGCAAGGTCGGCGACCTAACATTCGTTACATCTCCGAAATTGCCACTGAAGCATTTATGCCGCTGTGTTATGGCGGTGGGCTATCAAACATAGAAGACATCAAAGCAGTAATCAAAGCTGGAATTGAAAAAGTGGCTATCAATTCTTCATTGGAAAACGATTCCGATTTAATACGTCGTGCGGCCGATGTTTTGGGCAGTTCGTCGACAGTTGCTTCTATCGACGTAAAGAAGGATTTCTGGGGAAAATATCGCGTTAATGTTCGAAATGCATCTAAGAGTTTAGCGATGCCTTTGATTGAATTTGCTCAAATGATAGAGCAAAAAGGAGCCGGTGAAATTGTACTAAATAATGTTGATCGCGATGGATTGATGGAAGGATTCGATTTAAATTTAATTCGCGACGTTTCTTCTTCGGTTAAAATTCCTGTTATTGCTTGTGGCGGCGCCGGAAATTTAATGCATTTGCGTCAAGCAATTGATGCAGGAGCATCTGCCGTGGCTGCGGGAAGTATGTTCGTGTTTCAAGGGAAGCATAGGGCCGTATTGATCTCCTACCCTTCACAAGCAGAATTGGCGGGCCTTTAAGCCTTTTGCTTTTCAATTGCAGACCGATATGTTTCTACCAATCTATCGGTATAAGCTTCAATATCAAAGCGCTTTGCATAGTTGAAACTGTATTGCGCTATTTCTTTGTAAAGGGCTGTTTTTTCTGAACATTCAACCAATTTTTGAGCAAATGTGGTAGGACTCGCCGGATCAATCAGAAATCCATTTCGCCCTTCATCATGAATATCTAAATTGCCTTTGCCATTGAGTGCTACACAAACCATTGATGCAGCCATTGCCTCGAGAAGCACCAAGCCAAATGGCTCATATGTTGCCGGATGCACATAAAATGAAGCTTCATGCAGATATTGTTCAACTGAATGAACATTTCCTTCTAAATGGATTTGATTGCCGATTCCAAGTGCATCGATTCGGGATTTGATTTTCTCTCTGTTCACGCCATCTCCCAAAATCTTCAAATCGGCCGTATAGCCTAACTTGTTTAATTCGATTACGACATCTGCCAAAAAAATCTGGTTTTTTTTATCCACGAGGCTTCCGATACTCACCATCTTTATCAGACGGTTTTGGTTTTGAGGAATTCGAGGGTCGGCTTTGCTAAATTTTTCAAAACGTATGGCATTGTGCAAGAGTGTTATTCGTTGCAGCGATTTGGGCAAAACAGACTTGAAATATCGCTCAGTATCGCGACTAATTGCTATGAAGTTATTAGAGCAAGCTTTATATTTTTTGAGCATCCAATTTCGTTCAAACCATTCGGTAATTCGTTTCTTCGATAACCAATCTTTCGGCTTCATCGGTCGA
>JBKCFX010000042.1:0-9334 GCA_046303595.1 Bacteroidia bacterium | reverse complement strand
TCGCGGATCACCGGTATTTTTAATAAAGCCGAATATTCTGGCATTAAACGATCGGCATATTCCAAAAAATTAAGTGCATTGGCCAGTAGCGATTCGCCACCTTTTAATGCAGGCCGAATGCAAAGCAAACCAACAAAACGTGGATAATAGTTCGCTGCAGAACTATCGGTATGAAATCCCGTAGCATCATGTGTTTGGCTCACTGGAATGCGCGACTCGCGATAGTTGCCCCCATAATCTTTTACGTCGTAAAACTCACCATAGCGTGTGTTAAGCTTACCAAGCATGCTGCAGATTTTGCGGTATATATCGCGCTGCAATTTTTCTTTTTCATCTGAAAGCCCCGTTTTTAAAAGAAAAAAGCCGGGTTTGCTTACGAGAAATTGCAGCAATTTTCCTTTTGTTATCGACTGCGGTACTAAGCCTTTTTGCAATTGATCGCACTCTTCTTCTGTGAGGTGTATTGTAACTTCGGTAGGAGTAGGAACTTTTTTCCAGACCAGTTGCTGCATTATTTTCTTAATTTAAATGCTGTATGAAGCGGTATTCCATCTAAGGGTGTAAAGAATTCCGCATCGTGTTGAATGTGGCTTTCGTTGATATGTAATTCTTTTACCTCGGGCATTTGCGAAAAGCCCGCGGCGCGGAAACAGGCGAAATAATCTTCCCAGGTTTTGTGAATGCATTGTACATTAACGGCAACCCTATCGAGCCGCCAAATTTGTCCGGGGAATAAAATGTTTCGTCCGCTGAAATAATTGCCGCTCGCTTCAAAATAAAACGGGAATTCTTTTTTCTTTAAAAAAGGCAGTGATGGATGCGGCACTGCCATAACAAAATACCCGCCCGGTTTTAAGAGCCGGAAAATTTCTTTCATTGTTGCAGCACTTTCTTCTACATTGAGGTAGTTGAACAAGAACATGGCCAACACAAGGTCGAACGAATTGCTGTCGAATTGGGCCATACGACGCGCATCACCCACCAAATAAGAGATTTGTTGATTTCCATGGGACTCTGCAGCTTCAATCATCTTTTCAGAGATATCCATCGCAAAAACTTTCGCAGCACCCCTTTGCACAAGTTGGCGCGATACATACCCTTCGCCGCATCCAACATCAAAAACAGTAAGATTGCTCAATGGTTCGCACATATCGAGAACAAATGGGCGGGCCGAGTAATCCGATAACAGCGTGGGTTGGGTACGTTGCCAATTATCGGCTTGCGCATTGTACAAGCTGCGTGTGTCTTGCTCAATCATACTTTAAGTTTTAAAGCCCGCAAGTTATGTTTAGTCTTGGATTTTTAGGAGAGACCTTTACGCATTTAATATTATTTTTTTTTAAGCATTAAAATTAGTGAGATTAGTTTGTTATAATTGTCATTCACGAAAATTTAACCCAACCATGGAACAGGTAGCCACTAAAATTACAGACATTTCAAATTTAAATCATCCTTATCTCGAATCGCTTCTAGATGAGGCGATGAATCATCGTGCGGTTCATCATCCCTACTTAAAGGCGCTTGCCAGTGGTTCGTTTGCCAATATGCCGGCTGTAATGCGCGATTTTGCGGGGCAATATGGTTTTTACAGTGCTTGGTTTCCACGTTATCTTACCGGCGTTATTTCAAAAATGGAGAATGCCGAACATCGCACACATCTGCTCGATAATTTGGCCGAAGAAAGTGGTCACTTGCACGAAGAAGATATGGAGGCCATTCGCGCACTTGGTATAAAAGACGAATGGGTACAGGGTATTCCGCATCCGCAATTGTTTAAACGTTTTCAAAAAGCCATTGGTGCCGAAACGGGTGCTCAACCGGGTATTGAGGTTGAAATTTGGCGCGATGGTTTTTTAACGCTCATCCAAAATTCAAACAAATCGGCTGCAAATGCAGTGGGTGCCATTGGTTTGGGTACCGAATCGGTGGTAAAATACATTTATAAGTACATCATTGAGGCCATTGAAAAGCATACCGATTTAACCTTGGAGCAATACGTATTTTTTCCATTACATACAGAGGTTGATGATGAACACGGCCTCATTCTGTTGGATATTGCCCGCCAAATGGTAAACGAAAGTCCGCAATCGGCTCACGAAGTGCGTAAAGGAATGCTCACCGCTCTTAATATGCGGGCCTGTTACTGGGAGGATATGATGAATCGCGCACAAAAATTGGGATAATTTATGAGCGCACAACTATGTCTATTAGCGCTTCGCAATCATTGGCTCGAAACACACGAACTTGATCGGATTCGCCACGGATTTGCTCTGGTAAAAGAGGCATTGGACCAATCTTCAACCGTTGGTTTGTTAGGGAAACCTTCTTTTGTGGCCCTTCTTTATATTACAGTGAAGCAAAATTTAGTTTCGTATGAGCGTTTATTGGCCATGCTCGACGATGAAGTTTCGAGCATTCCTGAATTTTCGGCAGAGGAGTTGGCTTTATGGGATGCTGTTTGGATGGAACTTCAATGGCAACGCACCGGAATGCTCAATGAGAAAATAAACGCCCGTAAAACCCTCGCTCATTCTAGCCTTGAAGCCGATTTTAGATCTTCGTTAACCGATGCTCGATTGGACGGCATTTATGAAAATCAGTCCGATAAATTGAACATCGATTTTCAGGTGCAACGTTTGCCCTTTCCGCTCGAGGTGCTCGATCCGCGCATCGTGCGTATTCCGCCCGGTAAAACCAACGAGCTGCACAAGCATGCGCACGAAACGGTGTTTATTTTTATGGAAGGCACTGGTCACGTTAAGGTCGATCAGGTGCGAATTCCTGTTTCGCCCGGCGATTTTGTTTTTATTACGCGCTGGTGTCTGCATCAATCGGTGAATGAATCGGATGGAGAGATGGTCTTTCTGGCAGTTGCCGATTTCGGTTTAACCGGAAAATCATTTACAGGCAACTACCTTAAAACAGCTCGACTTAAACTCGAATAATTTTCGACTTTCGGAATAATTAGCGCCATAATTTGCGATTATTGCAATGATTGTTCGAGAGTGCTATTATTTTGCATGAATCAAGGCATGTTTTTTTAGAATCAAAATTTTTCTTAGTAGTTTTGCAGCCAATTTCAGAAACTATGAGATCAATCCAATTTCGTGAAGCCTTGCGTGAAGCCCTTTCTGAAGAAATGCGTCGCGACGAAAGCGTGTTTTTAATGGGTGAGGACGTTGCCGAATACGACGGTGCTTATAAAGTTAGTCAAGGCATGTTGGCCGAATTCGGCGAAAAACGTGTAATTGACACGCCCATTGCCGAGCTTGGATTTGCCGGCATTGGAGTAGGTGCGGCCATGAACGGATTGCGTCCGGTAATTGAATTTATGACGTTTAACTTTTCGTTGGTTGCCATCGATCAGGTGATCAATTCGGCGGCGAAAATGATGTCGATGTCGGGTGGGCAATTCACGGTTCCGATTGTGTTTCGCGGACCAACGGCTTCGGCCGGTATGCTAAGTTCGCAGCACAGCCAGGCATTCGATAACTGGTATGCCAATACGCCCGGCTTAAAAGTTATTGTTCCTTCCAATCCATACGATGCCAAAGGATTGTTAAAGTCGGCCATTCGCGACAACGATCCGGTTATTTTCATGGAGTCGGAGCAGATGTATGGTGAAAAGGGAGAGGTGCCCGAAGAAGAGTATCTAATTCCAATTGGCGTAGCCGATATAAAACGCACTGGAAGTGATGTTACACTCGTGTCATTTGGTAAAATTATTAAGACATGTTTTGCTGCTGCCGAAGAATTGGAAAAAGAGGGCATTTCATGCGAGATCATCGATTTGCGAACGATTCGCCCCATCGATTACAACACAATTATTGACTCGGTTAAGAAAACCAATCGTTTAGTGATTGTCGAAGAAGCGTGGCCATTGGGAAGCATTGCTACCGAAGTAAGCTTCAAGGTTCAACGCGAAGCATTCGATTACCTTGATGCGCCGGTATTGCGTGTAACCTCTGCCGATGTTCCGCTTCCATATGCGCCAACTTTAATTGAAGCGGCTTTGCCTAACGCCGATCGCGTTGTTCGTGCGGTTAAGCAGGTGATGTATCGGTAAATCATCGATAATCTTCACATTTGATTTCATCAAACGAATCAATTGCTTATTTTTGCGCCCCTAAATTTTGTTAATAAACGTTAATTCAACGTCAGAACTATGGAAAATTTCCTTTATCTCGTGCCGGTTTTTGGAGTAATCGGTTTAATCTGGATGTTCATTCAATCCTCATGGGTTAACAAACAAGACGCCGGCGATTCCAAAATGCAAGGCATCGCTTCTGCAATTGCCGATGGTGCTATGGCTTTCTTAAAGGCCGAATACCGCATACTTGCTATTTACATGGTTATCGCAGGAATCGCCTTGGGTGCGCTTTCTCAGGTTGTTGAGTCGTCGCACATTTTAATTGTTCTCTCTTTTGTAATTGGTTGCGTATTTAGTGCATTGGCCGGATTTATAGGCATGCGCATCGCAACAAAAGCCAATGTACGCACAACGCAGGCTGCTCGCACATCGTTGTCAAAAGCCTTGAAAGTTTCTTTCAGTGGTGGTTTGGTTATGGGATTGGGTGTTGCCGGTTTGGCTGTGTTGGGATTGAGCTTGTTGTTCATTTTCTTCTTTCAGTATTTCATGAATGGCCAAATGGACAGCTATGAAAAAATGACGCAAGTACTTGAGGTTCTTGCAGGATTCTCGGTTGGTGCTGAGTCAATTGCACTATTTGCGCGTGTAGGAGGCGGTATTTACACCAAAGCTGCCGATGTAGGAGCCGACCTTGTAGGTAAGGTAGAAGCCGGTATTCCTGAAGATGATCCGCGCAATCCAGCAACCATTGCCGATAATGTGGGCGATAATGTAGGCGACGTAGCCGGAATGGGTGCCGACTTATTTGGTTCTTACGTGGCTACAGTATTAGCTTCAATGGTGCTTGGGAATTATATCATTCGCGACATGGGCGGAATTCAGGATGCATTTGGTGGAATTGGTCCAATCTTGTTGCCGTTGGCAATCGCAGGGATTGGAATTATTGCTTCAATCGCAGGAGCCTTCTTAGTAAATGTTAGCGACAACGGAAAAGCCAATACCGATTCTGTGCAGGCTGCTTTGAATCGCGGCAACTGGGTATCCATCGCCATTGCCGTAATTGCCTCGTTTTTCTTGATTAAATCGATGTTGCCTGCAGAGATTACGATGAGTGTTTTCCACGCTGGAGAATTTGCTTCGATGACCACTTCATCGATGAATGTTTTTTGGGCAGTCGTAATTGGAATGTTCGTTGGTGGAGCAATCTCTTACATTACCGAATTTTACACCGGATTGGGTAAACGCCCAATATTGGCTATTGTTCAGAAATCGGCTACCGGTGCTGCTACCAATATCATTGCCGGCTTAGGCACCGGGATGCTTTCAACAGCAACACCTGTGATTCTGTTTGCCGGAGCTATCTGGGGCGCTTATGCTTTAGCAGGTTTTTACGGGGTTGGCATTGCAGCTTCGGCAATGATGGCTACAACTGCAATGCAGCTTGCCATTGACGCTTTTGGACCAATTGCTGATAACGCTGGCGGTATTGCAGAAATGAGCGAACTGCCTGCGGATGTGCGCGAAAAAACAGATATTCTCGATTCAGTTGGAAACACAACAGCTGCTATCGGTAAAGGGTTTGCCATCGCTTCTGCAGCATTAACAGCACTTGCCCTATTTGCTGCGTATGTTACTTTTACAGGTATCAACGGAATCAATATTTTCGATGCAAAAGTATTGGCTGCTTTGTTTATCGGGGGCATGATTCCGGTCGTTTTTTCTGCGTTGGCTATGAATTCGGTAGGTAAAGCTGCGATGGACATGGTAAATGAAGTTCGTCGTCAGTTCCGCGAAATTCCGGGTATTATGGAAGGAACCGGGAAACCTGAATACGGCAAATGTGTTGAGATTTCAACCAAAGCGGCGCTTCGCGAAATGATGTTGCCTGGTATCATCACCATTGTAACACCTATTATTATTGGTGTAGTAATGGGTGCAGAAGCCCTGGGCGCTTACATGGCCGGTGTAACGGTTTCTGGTGTGCTTTGGGCTATCTTCCAGAACAACGCCGGTGGTGCTTGGGATAACGCGAAAAAGTCGTTTGAAAAAGGTGTTGAAATCGAAGTAAATGGCAAGAAAGAAATATTCTACAAAAAATCGGAACCTCACAAAGCTGCTGTTGTTGGAGACACTGTGGGCGACCCGTTCAAAGATACTTCTGGCCCTTCTATGAACATTTTAATTAAGTTAAGTTCGCTTGTGGGATTAACCATTGCTCCGCTTATCGGATCGCATGATT
Organism: Bacteroidia bacterium; assembly: GCA_046303595.1. GTDB lineage: Bacteria > Bacteroidota > Bacteroidia > M30B66 > M30B66 > CAMCXT01. Next base: position 3,005 of record JBKCFX010000042.1, on the reverse strand, counting down.
CAGGAAATGCTGGCCATGGTGCAATGCACGGTAAGGAATGCAGCAAGGAAATGATGATGGAACACTGCAAAACTTCTGGAGTTTGCATGGTTTCTGGCAAAGCCTGTACTTGGGATGAAGCCACGAAGAGTTGCAAGCACAACGATGGATCGCCTTGTGATGAAATGCAGGCAACAAATAAAGCTTGCTGCAAACCGGGTGAAGCACATGGTGGAGGATCGGAAATGAAGGCTTGCTGCAAGTCGGGAGAAGTGAAGGATTCTATTTCCAACACAGAGCATTCGCACTAAATTTAATATGAAACATTGTATTGAAATGGCCGCCAATAATGTGGCCATTTGTTTTTTTACATAGCTAGTTTTATTTCTGTTGAATTGAAAAACAAATCGACTTTGAATCGAAAAAAAACCTATTTTTGCGCCTCATTTTGCATAAGTTATTATGGCCAAAGAAACTGAAACTACCAAAGATCCGATTGCAAACGTAGAAGATGCTTTAACCAAATCGGAACTTTTCATTGAAAAGAACCAGAAGTTGCTTCTAATGATTTTAGGAGGAATCATTGTGTTGGTTGGTGGAATATTTGCCTACCGTAATTACGTTGTGAAGCCATTTGAAATGGAAGCTCAAGCGGCCATTTTCAGAGCCGAACGTTATTTTGAGAAAGATTCTTTTCAAATTGCGTTGAATGGTAAGGATAAAGCAGAAGGTTTCCTCTCAATTATTGACAATTACAGCGGTACGAAAACAGCAAATCTTGCTCATTATTACGCGGCGGTTTGTTACCTTCAATTGGGTAAATATCAGGAATGTCTCGATCAAATGGAGCAATTTGATGCCGATGATGTAATGTTAGGGGCCATGTCGGTTGGAATTAAGGGTGATGCGTTAATGGAGTTGAATCGCGCCGATGAAGCAATCGAGATGTATGTTAAGGCAGCATCAACCAACGAAAATACGTTTACCAGTCCGATGTATTTGATGAAGGCCGGTATAGCCTATGAAATCAAAGGCGATTACACAAAAGCCTTGGAGTCCTACCAGAAAATTCGTAAAGAATATTTTTCATCAAATGAAGGACGTGAAGTAGAAAAATACATTGCGCGCGCAGAGTTCATGGTTAAACAAGGCGGCAAATAATGTCGAGCGTACACCAGAATTTATCTTCAAATAAAATGGTCAATGCGGAAAACATTGGCCATTTTCGTTTTACGATTATCAAAGCTGCTTGGAATGCTGAGGTAACCGATGCGCTTCAGCAAGGATGTATAGAAACGTTTACAGCCAATGGCATCCCATCAAACCAAATTACCTGCATTACGGTTCCCGGATCTTGGGAGCTTATCTCTGCCGCGCATCTTGCTCTAAACAGCGGTGTTTGCCATGCTGTGATTTGCATTGGAGCAGTGGTTCGAGGCGACACACCCCATTTCGATTACATCTGCCAGGGTGTAACGCAAGGGTTGGCCCAACTTTGCGGCTCGCAACCTGTTCCGGTTATTTTTGGTGTGCTTACCGTTAATACGATGCAGCAGGCCCTCGATCGTTGCGGCGGTGTGCATGGCAATAAAGGTGTTGAAGCGGCATATACTGCAATTGAAATGGCCTTACTTGCTGAGAAGTTGCTTAGCAAATAGTTCATCAAAATTGTATTTTCGTAAATTCACACTAAGGTGCTGCAAGCAAGTAGAATATCATTGTACCTTTTCTACTCAATTCCATCAGTATTATTAACTTTGGGGCTTCAAATTTAATTATGTCAGACGATAAAAAAGTCATCTTTTCAATGGTGAAGGTCAGTAAGACCTTTCCACCTCAAAAACAAGTGTTAAAAGACATTTACCTAAGTTTCTTTTACGGAGCTAAAATCGGAATCATCGGTTTGAATGGTTCTGGTAAATCTACCCTGCTTAAAATAATTGCCGGTGTCGAAAAATCATTCGATGGCGAAGTAGTATTCTCTCCCGGTTACCGCGTTGGCTATCTCGAACAGGAGCCAAAGCTCGATGATTCTAAAACCGTGATCGAAATTGTGCGTGAAGGTGTGCACCCGATAATGGATTTGCTTGCAGAGTACAACGAGATTAACGAAAAAATGGGCCTGGAAGAATATTATTCTGATGCCGATAAAATGGATAAGCTGTTAGCCCGCCAAGGTGTTTTACAGGACGAAATTGATGCGAAGAATGCCTGGGAAATCGATTCTAAATTGGAACGTGCCATGGATGCTTTACGCTGCCCAGAATCCGATCGAATTATCGGTACACTATCGGGCGGAGAACGTCGTCGCGTGGCTCTATGCCGCTTGTTGCTTCAGCAACCCGAAATTCTCTTGCTCGATGAGCCTACCAACCACCTCGATGCCGAATCGATCGATTGGTTGGAACAGCATCTTCAACATTATGCGGGAACCGTAATTGCCATTACGCACGACCGTTACTTCCTCGATAACGTTGCCGGATGGATATTGGAACTTGATCGGGGTGAAGGCATTCCGTGGAAAGGCAATTATTCGAGCTGGTTGGAACAAAAAGGAAAACGTTTGCAACAGGAAGAGAAAACGGAATCGAAACGACAGAAAACACTTGCCCGCGAGTTGGAATGGGTTCGACAAGGCGCAAAAGGCCGTCAGACCAAACAGAAAGCGCGTTTGCAGGCTTACGATCGACTGTTGAACGAAGATGTTAAAGAGAAAGAAGAAAAGCTGGAGATCTTCATTCCCAATGGCCCGCGATTGGGCAATGAAGTAATCGAATCGCTCGATGTATCCAAAGCATTTGGCGATAAATTGCTTTACGAACACTTGAACTTTAAGCTGCCTCCTGCAGGAATTGTGGGGATTATCGGTCCCAATGGTGCAGGAAAGACTACCATCTTTAAAATGATCATGGATCAGGAAAAGGTTGATGGCGGTGAGTTCAAAATTGGTTCGACGGTAAAAATCAGCTACGTCGATCAAACCCATGCGGCACTTGATCCCAACAAATCGGTTTGGGAAGTAATTT
>JBKCFX010000041.1:0-2987 GCA_046303595.1 Bacteroidia bacterium | reverse complement strand
TCAACGAACAATCCTGTTACCCGCCAAACAAATACCGATCTTAGCGGATATGTATTCGATTTAAAGGGGCCGAGTTCCAACGAGAGCAACCAATTGCAATTAACGTTAAGTGCGCGCCTCGACCCAAACGGCAATGGCTCGCCTGTAAGTGCCAATGTTTCGGCCTTCGAGTACAGCAATCAATTTCTCAACTTCAAACCATACTTTGCAAAAGGCTTTTTCGGCACGCAGAAATACAGAACCGAAAATCAGCGCATCAGTGTTGCCTTTTTACGCAGGGTTACCGGCAATCTCGATCTCGAAGATGCAACGATGGATCTGTTTCTCGAAAATAGCGTTGGTGCCGATTTCGGTTTCTTAATACGGAAATTCAAAGCCATGAAATCGAGTTCCGGATTGTCGCTCGATCTTGCACATCCGCTCATTTGCCAGCAACAATTACTTGCCCGATCTACGAACTTCACGATATATCCCGCTTCATTTTCAACCACCACGACATCGTTTCAGCTCAATAGCTCCAATTCCAATCTGAAACAGGTACTTGAATTACTCCCCGATGAATTCGAATATTCTATCGATGCCGAATTGAATCCGCTTGGAAATGTGAGTTCGGGCAACGACTTCATTTTCAATTCGAGCAATGCCAAGGCCAGTTTTGCACTTACTCTGCCCTTTAAGTTTGCCGCAAATGCTTTATATTTCAACGATACCATCAAAACAACCGGATTCGAAGAAAGTGAGCAAAGTCCGGTTACACAGGCCAGCTTGTTTCTCGATGTCGAAAATGGCTTTCCATTCGATTTGAAATGTACCTTCGAATTGCTCGATGAAAACAGAATTAAAATTGATACGCTTCTTCCGGGCAATATTGCATTAGCTGGGTTGGTCGACGAAACACTGCGCGTACGTCAGAGCACTAAAACGATCATGGAAACAAACGTTACGCCGCAACGCCTCGAAAATCTCAACAGAACGCGTTACATTGTGGTGAAAGCCCGGTTGAACACAGTGCCCGAACAAACGCGCTTGCCAATGTATATCGATTATTTTTTACGCGTTCAGCTGCGCGGGAAAGGACTGGTGCGGATTAAGTTATGAAACAGATTTTAATATTCTTAGTTTGCGTGTATTCGTTTGGCTTGATAGCGCAAAACCCGGCAGCAAGTTCTTCCACGAAAACCAACACACGAACCGACATACCGGTTGAAGCCATTCAGATATCAAAGGTTCGTCTGCTCCGCAATCCATCAGCTGTTAGCCTTCCGGCGAACCATGCACACATCGAATTTTTTGGGCACTATCTTAGCAACAGCAATGCGGTTACGACAGCATTTTCGAACGCATTTATCAACCCGATTTTTATCGATGAAACCCTAAAAGAAACATCTTACAAACGATTAGGCGATGCAAACCGATTTGGACTGGATTTTTTGTACGGTGCAGCGGCAACATTTTATCCCGACAGCAGTTGGAGAGCAAACCAACATGCACTTCAGATAAGCTACAGGCAAGACAACTTTATTGCTGCAGCATTTACTGAGGATGTGTTTCGCTTGTTCTTTGGTGGAAACGCAGCGTATGCCAATAAGACTGCAGAGCTCGGTAAAAGTGCATTCTATAACTTGCGCAGCCGAAGTATTTACATCGATTATAAAAAGGTTGTAAAAGGTTCGGCATTTTCGTTTGGACTCGGCGTGGTTCAAGGGAACAATTTAATCGATACGCGCATCAACGAAGGCAGTTTATTTACGGAAGCCGATGGCAATTTTCTTGATCTGCAGTGGAAAGGGAAGGCGCTGATTGCAAACAATGCACGGGGCGTTTCACCAGGCTTTGCTGCACGGATGAGCGCAGGAACTTCTTTCGGCAAGTTCAAGCGTTGGTTTATCAACTTCAAAGCCGAAGATGTTGGCTTCATTAACTGGAATTCAGGAACCACCTTAATCAATGCAGACACAGCGGTTCGATTCACCGGATTGCAATTCAACGATTTATTTAAAACCGAATGGGGAACGGTGCAGCCTGCCGATAGTTTACGTCGAATCTTCACCGGAAGTACTGTTACGGGAAGCGAAATGGCCGCGCTACCTTGGTTGGTAAATGCCACCTTAAGCTATTCGGGCGGTAACAATGCAAATTATATGGTCGTACTTGATGCGCGTTATCGAAATCTCCCTGGAATGAAACCGTTGCTAGGCTTAAATTTTCACAAGAAACTCTTTGAACACCAACACACATTTGAACAACTATCAACACGCTTAACCGGTAATATGGGATTCTGTTTTGGTGGATTTGGAAGATTGAATTCGCAGCTTGGAGTAAGCTGGGAAGGAAAAAATCAGATAATTCGAGCAGAATTAAGTGCAATCGAAGGCCTAATTGTGCCAACCAAATTATCGGGTACAGGTTTTACGCTTAACTACATTCTGAAATTATGATGCGTTTTGTTGGATTCTCTATGGCGATGCTTCTTTTCGCAAAAGTCTTGGATGCACAGTTTTTTATCAGCCGAACCTATGGAGCCCCCGGAACATTCAACGAGGGAGCAGGTGTAGTGAAAACAACCGATGGAGGATATCTTATTGCAGGTTCAACCGGCGGATGGGGAAGTGTGAATGGCGATGTCTTACTTATTCGAACCGATACACTCGGAAATCAACTTTGGGCGAAGATTTACGGAGGGGTGTATACCGAAAAAGCCGTCGAATTTATGGCGCTGCGGGATGGAAACTTCCTCATCGGCGCTTTAACAAATGAGAGTGAAAATGGCGATTATTCCATTTGGTTGCTTAAAGTGGACATCGATGGGAATGTACTTCGTTCACAGTTTGTTGGAACCGATTCATGGGATATTATCAAAGGACTCGATGAAGGCGCCGACGGTTCAATCGTAGTTTCTGCCTTGAGCTACGCCCAGCCTTTCCCGAATGGCGCGCAATTGCTGGTAAAGCTTGACGCAGATGGCAACGAATTGTGGCGAAGAACGG
>JBKCFX010000040.1:0-1606 GCA_046303595.1 Bacteroidia bacterium | reverse complement strand
TCCCGACTTGTCCATTTTAGTGCGGAATACCAAGATTTTGTAAAATAGCATTCGCGGTATCTGTAAGTTTTCCTTTAATAATAATTTCTTTTTGAATTAAGGAATTAAACATTCTTGCATCAGTAACTCGTTTATTTTCAGTGATAAACTTCCTTATTGAGAGCCCTGTTTTAAGTTCAATATGTTTAGATATCACCAAGGCCATAAAGCATATCAGTAAATGAAGTTTTATAGGCTCCTCTTTGAAGTGGAATATTGGTCTGGTTTCTAAATCTGATTTTGCAATCCTAAAAGCCTGTTCTATTTTATAAAGATCATGGTATCTTTTGAGTACTTCGTTTGTGGAAAGCGTAGCCTCATCAAGGTCTGTGTAATACCCCTTTAAGCCCAGTAATTTTGATGTTTTTTTGATTAACTCTTCATTGAGCGTTAATTGTTCCTTATGTGATTTTACAAACTTGGCTTTCTTATTTTTTGCCGGTCGGTCAACAATGTCTTTTGCTTTCAAAATTTGCTTTTCCATTTCATATTTATCTTTTCGGTATCTAACAGTAGAAAAGCTGCAAATTAAGTATCCTTTATTAGTGTTTATTCTTACTATTTTTCCATCTTCTCGGATAATCTTATGATCCAACAGCCCGAAGCTTTCTTCGGACAGATTTCCCAGTCTTGCACCAACGATATAGTGAATATTCTCTTTGCGTAACTGTTCAATATTATCCACGCTAATCATTGCAGCATCAGCAACAACAGTTAAGTTTTTTATTTCATAAAGTTTCATAAACGATTTAATTGTGGGGATAATCGTATGCCCTTCAAATGTGTTTCCCGGGTAAACATCAAAAGCGATGGGGAAGCCATCTTTGTTTACCATCAGCCCCACCAATACCTGTGGTTGCTGCGATTTACCATCTTTTGAAAATCCATTTTTTCGTAAGTCATACTCTTGAAAAGTTTCAAAGTACAAAGTAGTTACATCGTAAAACATAAGGGAAGAATCAAAATCATACACTTTTTGTGCAAAGGATGCAACTGTACGCTGCACCCGCTCTTTTAATTTAAGCCACTTTGGGGCTTCATTGTAGTAACTTTGCCGTCTGTGATTAATGCCAAAATAGGTCTTTAAAAGCTCAATGGAACGGAGTTTTGAAGCCGGCTCGAATATTCTTATCGTTACTAAATCTCGCAATAGGTGATTACACACTTTATCAAAGCCGATTTGCTCAATCAACTTTTGAATACTGTTATAAAAAAACCAATAATAAAAACCGATGCATTCGGTATGCTCGATAAATAACACCATGTTCGGATTATCATCAGGGAAAATGGATAGTTGCTGCGTATAGTCGTTTATATATTGGTTAGCCTGTAACTTTAACGTGTGTATTTCTCCGTCATCTTTACCAGAACCGATATGCTTAAGTATTTTTCGTTTGTAGTCTTTGTACAAGATGACCTGAACAGCGGTCTTGCCTGAAGTGGTTTTTACTTCCCTAATTTTTAGCATAAAAAAGCCTTAGTGCGGAATATTCGGCACTAATATAGTCTTATTTATCTGACATATAGTTATTTATGGTGTTTTAAAAAAATAAGTGGACAAGTCAGG
>JBKCFX010000039.1:0-2441 GCA_046303595.1 Bacteroidia bacterium | reverse complement strand
TCTGCCGAAGCTCGTGCGTGCCGGCTTGCGCGTTGCTATCTGCGATCAGCTCGAAGACCCGAAACTTACCAAAACCATCGTAAAGCGCGGTGTAACCGAACTTGTAACTCCCGGCCTGGTTAGCAGCGATAAATTGCTCGAACACCAGCGAAATCATTTCCTTGCAGCCTTACACTTCGGGGCCAAACAAGCCGGATTGGCCTTACTAGACCATTCGACAGGCGAATTCCTCATCGCCGAAGGACGTACGGAAGCCATGCTCAAGCTCGTACACAACTTCCAACCGGGCGAAATTCTGGTTTCCAAACCGCAAAACCATACCTATAAAGAACATCTAGGCGATCGTTTCTTTAGCTTTCTGCTCGACGATTGGGTGTTTCAGAACGATTATGCGCGCAAACTCCTGCTCGAACAATTCGGAACCGTTTCGCTCAAAGGATTTGGCGTTGAGCAAATGGAAGCGGCCATCCGCGCAGCCGGGGCTTGTTTGCATTACCTGCGTGAAACGAGTCACGACAAAACCCGCCACATCACTTCCATTTCGCGCATCGAAGAAGACCGTCATATTTGGATGGATGGCTTTACCGTGCGCAATCTCGAGCTGCTCACTCCGATGCATCCAGAAGGGCAAAGTCTGTTCGATATTCTCAATACCTGCGACACACCCATGGGATCGCGTTTAATGCGCCGCTGGATTGCCCTTCCGCTAAAAGATGTAGCACCCATTAACGAACGACTAAATTTGGTCGCGTTTTTCATTCAAAACCTCGAACAGGCTGCACAAGTATCCGAACACCTACGTCACATCGGCGATTTGGAGCGCATCGTAGCCAAAGCCGCCGTGCAACGTATCGCACCGCGCGAACTGCTGAGCCTGAAGCGTGCACTCGAGGCCATCAAACCAATTAAAGGGGTATGCTCGGCATCCGAAAACACAATGATGCAGCGCATCGGCGAGCAACTTCAGCCCTGCGACACCATCCTGCAACGCATTCAGGCTGAAATTGTCGACGATCCACCGGCGGCACTGCACAAAGGCGATGTAATTGCGCCGGGTGTTGATGCGACGCTCGATGAACTGCGCGGCATCAAAACCAACGGAAAGGAATACCTGCTGGCCATACAGCAGCGCGAAGCCGAACGAACCGGCATTTCATCACTCAAAGTATCGTACAACAATGTGTTTGGCTATTACCTCGAAGTAACCAACGCCCACAAAGACAAAGTGCCATCAGACTGGATTCGCAAACAGACACTGGTGAATGCGGAGCGCTACATCACGCCCGAAATAAAAACCTTCGAAGAAAAAATTCTTGGTGCCGAGGAAAAAATCGCGCAGATCGAGTCGCGGTTGTACACCGAACTGGTGGCAGCTGTTGCCGAATACATTCAACCCATACAGCACAATGCCTATTTGCTGGCACAACTCGATTGTTTGCATTGCTTTGCGAATCAGGCATTGCGCTATAATTATGTGAAGCCCGAAGTAGATGATTCGTTTGTGCTCGAACTCACTGAGGCGCGTCACCCGGTAATTGAGCGCCAAATGAAACCGGGCGAGGCATACATCAGCAATGATTTGAAACTCGATCCCGATGCCACACAGGTGATGATGATTACCGGTCCGAATATGTCGGGAAAATCGGCCTTGTTGCGGCAAACCGCACTCATTACGATTATGGCACAGATGGGTTGTTTCGTGCCGGCCGAACGTGCAAGGATCGGACTGGTAGACAAGATTTTTACGCGTGTAGGCGCAAGCGATTCGATCTCGACCGGCGAATCGACCTTTATGGTGGAGATGAACGAAACCGCGTCGATTGTAAACAACCTGAGCGCCCGATCGCTGATTTTACTCGATGAGATTGGGCGGGGTACCTCGACTTATGACGGATTGTCGATTGCATGGTCGATTGCCGAATACCTGCATGAGCAACCGCGGTTTAGGGCACGAACGCTGTTTGCTACACATTACCACGAACTAAACGACATGACGCTGCAATTTCCGCGCATACAGAATTTCCATGTGGCGGTGAAGGAAGTGAACCAGACCGTTTTGTTTTTACGGAAACTTAAGCCGGGTGGCACGAACCATAGTTTTGGGATTCATGTGGCGCGGATGGCGGGAATGCCGCAGCTTATTGTGGATCGCGCCGGCGAAATGCTGGTTGAGCTTGAGCAAATGCACCGCAAAAAAGATACACCGTCGGCGAAGAAAAAAGTAGCGAAGGAAAGCGATGCGATGCAATTGAGTTTTTTCCAGCTCGACGATCCGGTATTGCTTCAGATCCGTGAGGAATTGGATCGGATTGACATCAACAACCTCACACCGGTTGAAGCGCTTTTGAAGCTCGAATCCATTAAACGACTTACCGGCGGAAAATAATTTTTCAAAATTCGTTTTGCAGAAATCGAATTTGTTTTACTTTTGCCATCCCATT
>JBKCFX010000038.1:0-4688 GCA_046303595.1 Bacteroidia bacterium | reverse complement strand
CATTATTTGAGCGAATGATTTTTTCAGTCCAGCATCATCGGGATTGATTACCAGTAAGCCCATTGAGCCAAATAGCGCATTGCAAAGATGCAGAGTGGCTTCAGCAAGATTTTCTTGCTCATATGCATCGCAAAGTATTTTGAGCAGTTCGGGTCTGTAATGAATTTCGGGGATTGAGCGAATTAATTCACTAATTCCCGCGGTTTTCATTCTTCCGCAAGGTCCCGTTTGATTGGTTTCCCAGGTATATGATTTACTCCCGAAAAAAGCAGATTGAATTTCACTGAGGTCGTGGTCCTCACCCGCCATCCAGAAGATCGGAATAAAATTTAAATCAGGATGTCGTTTTGTAAGTTCATCGCAAAGCGATACCGCCGAAAGAATTTTAAGCGTTGTATACATTGGCCCTAGGAGAAGGCCCACCTGTTGACCGGTACAAACTGTATATGTGTTTGATTGTTCGAGAAGCGCTATACGTCGTTCGATCTCATCCGAATAAAGACCACATTTTTTGTATTGTGAGGCAAGCGTGTTTTTAAGCAGCAATCGTTTTTCGTGCGGAAAATCTTTACGCGCATCAATCCAGTCTAAAACACTCGATTCGTAAGGTTTGTGTGTAAATAAATCCGATAAAAAATCATCGGCATTCAGATAGTCTCTTACAAGGTTGTTTACCAATCCCGATTTGTGCAAAGCCAATGGCGAAATATTTACCTGCATGCGTTCAGAAAGTTCTGCCAATTGAACAAAGTGGGAAAATAGTCTACCATTTTTTAAAGAAGGTCCAGATTTCCTGAACTCCTGAAATATCGGATTGGAGCAGGCTGTCGGGTGCAGAAGAATCTCCGGGGAAAACATGCTCATGGTTTCTTAAGCGGTAATACCAAACTTCGTTCTGGTTTATGCCTTTACCATAAATTCGGCGAGCTGCATAATCATTTATGTGAACAATTGTGTCGGACGTACATTCATTGAACTCGCGCCAGAAATCAACAACTTCATCGAGTTTTATATTGTCGGCATAACCACCGCCATTGATATTAAAAGTGCGATCGTTAAGACCATGCATAAAGAACATTGGGATAGGTCTTAGTGGATTTTTGATGTTCCATATCGAATACGGAATTTCACCCGAAACCACGGCAACAGCTTCAAATACATTGCCTGCTTCGAGCGCCAAAATATTGCACAGAGCCGCACCCTCAGAAAATCCTGCCAAGTATGTACGTTCTGTTGAAAAACGATGTTCGACTTGGAGTTGGGCGACCAATTGCCGAAGAAAATCAACATCTTTTGAGCCTGGTTTATCGTTGTCCCATGTGCAGTTTAAGCCTTGTGGATAGCAAACGGCAAATTGCGCTGTATCGGCAATGGCATTAAAACCAAAGGAAGCGGCATCCGCTGCATTTTGATTGCGGCCATGCAAAACAATCACCAGTGGCGCATTGTCTGCTAAATTTTCGGGTTTGTGTAAAAGATACTGTCTGTCGGTTGAGTTGTAATTGAATGTTGAAGCATCGGCCCCCAATTTACATTCATCGGGGATGTTTTTTGAGCATGCCGAAAAGTATATGGATATTGTAAGTCCCGAAATAAACAGGGTAAGGAATCGTGAAATCATCTTGCAATATTATAAATAAAAGAATTGAATGAAATGGATTTAAATTCGAATCCCGTTAACATATACCTATTGATTCACTCCGTACAAATCAAATTCTTCTGCCTTTTCGATCTTAATCTGCGCAAAATCGCCGATGCGTAAATAAGTCGATTTTTCGGCTTTTATAAGTACTTCATTATCTACTTCGGGTGAGTCAAATTCGGTGCGTCCAATGAAATAATCGCCTTCTTTCCGATCAATCAAAACCTTGTACGTATTTCCAACTTTATCTTGATTCAATTTGGCAGAAACGCCCTGCTGTACTTCCATAACGGCTTCTGCACGAGCTTGTTTAACCTCATCCGGCACATCATCGTTCAATAAAAAGGCATGCGTATTTTCCTCGTGACTGTAGGTAAAAACCCCAAGACGGTCGAAACGGGTGTCTTCAACCCAGCGCAACATTTCTTCATGATCGGCTTCGGTTTCGCCCGGGTATCCTGTAATAAGGGTTGTTCTCAAGGCAATGCCGGGAACTTTTTCGCGGATGCGTTCTACCAACTGCAATGTTTTTGCTTTGGTTGTTCCCCGCCGCATCGATTGCAACATCTTGTCGCTAACGTGCTGAAGCGGCATATCCAGATAATTGCAAATGCTTGTACGCTTGCGTATTACATCGAGTACATCTTCCGGAAATCCAGACGGGAATGCATAATGCAATCGAATCCACTCAATTCCATTCACGTCTGCAAGTCGATTCATCAATTCTGCCAGCCTACGTTCTTTGTACAAGTCAAGCCCGTAATAGGTCGAATCTTGAGCAATCAGCAGCAATTCTTTGGTGCCCTGGGCTGCTAATTTTTTAGCCTGTTCGATGAGTGTTTCTATCGGAATGCTAACATGTTTTCCGCGCATGAGTGGTATAGCACAAAACGAGCAAGGACGGTCGCATCCTTCAGAAATTTTAAAGTATGCGTAATGCGCAGGCGTTGTTAGCAAACGCTCGCCTACCAACTCATGCTTGTACTCGGCTTTAAGGGTTTTGAGTAGGCGTGGCAGCTCGCGGGTGCCGAACCAGGCGTCGACTTCGGGAATTTCTTTCTCGAGTTCGGGTTTATACCGTTCGCTGAGGCATCCTGTAACATAAACCTTTTCGACAGCGCCGGCATCTTTCGCCTCAACATATCTTAAAATTGTATCAATGCTTTCCTGCTTCGCATTGTCTATAAATCCGCAGGTATTGATAATAACAATTGCCGCATCGTCGGTTTGCGATTCATGCTCCACTTCAAAACGATTCGCCTGCAATTGCCCCATGAGGATTTCAGAATCGTATAGGTTTTTGGAACATCCAAGCGTAACAACATTGACTTTGTTTTTCCGAAGCGTTTTCGTTTTCATGCACTGCAAAAGTAGTTAAAGAAACAAGGTTTAACCCCAATTCCATTCGGACTATTTAGAAGTATACCACGATTCGCCGGAAACGAAATCAATGTACTGCCGAATCAGTCTTTTCGTAACTAATGCCTTGACTTCGCAAAAGCTGCGCTGTTTTCCATCCATAAAACGCCAAATAGGCAAAACAAAGCACGCCTATCCAGTACGATTGTTGAATGCCCAACAACGATTCATCGGCAACAAATCCTTGTAAAAGGCTTATAAAACCTCCGCCCATTATCATCATAATTAAAAACCCTGAGCCCGCATTGGTGTGTTTTCCCAGGCCGGCTATGGCCAGGGTGAAAATACACGGCCATAGGGTAGAGCAAAACAAACCTACGCTAATGAAAGCATAAACGCTCACCATGCCATCGGCAATTATACCGACGATCAATGCAAGTATTCCTAGCAACGAGAAAAGAAGCAGCTGTTTGGCAGGATTGCCTTTGCTGAGGTAATCGGCCAGAATTAGCACCAAAATAATTCCTCCGTAAAGCATCAATTCGTTCGTATTGTTTCCTGCAATGCGATTGGCAGAAAGAAACACTCCAAAAGCAAGATATGGCATAACGATGCGCAATATGCTTTTGAGCAGTACCGAATTATCTTTGAGGAAGTAACCGGTTAAAATTGAAGTCAGAATGATACCACCATACAGCACCAATTCGTAGATATTGTTTTCTGCAATGCGATTGGTTAAAAGAAGCATGCCAAAAGCAAGATAGGGTATAAGATGGCGAAAATACCCTTTTAGGCCTGCCGATGCGTCCATCGCGCCAACGGCTCCGGTCCATCGCCCAATCATCAAACTTGCCCAGAAGAGAGAAACAAAGGGTGCAATATCTTCTGTTGCCGTTCCGAGGTGTACCCGCATAAACTCCGGTAAGTTTGAAGCGGTCGATACCTCTACTCCCACATAAAGAAAAATGGCGATCATGCCCATCCACAATTGAGGATAGGATAGTGCTGATTTTTTCTCGCTGCCTATTGATTCAACCGAAGCAGCTGGCATATCAATATTGTTGGGGAGCGACGAAAAACGAAACAGTAGCGCAACGAGGAGAAAGGCTGCACCCAATATCAAATACGGCATTTTAACTGCATCGAGCGAATCGAGCTTGGAGCCGGCTACCGTGCCAAAAATGGCAAAACTCACAATGAGCGGACCGATAGTTGTGCCCACATTGTTAATGCCGCCTGCCATACTCAAACGTTGCGCTCCTTTGGAAGCATCGCCAATCGTAATAACCAGCGGATTGGCGGCAGTTTGTTGCAATGAGAATCCGAGGCCAACAATGAACAAGCCTGAAATCATCAAACCAAACGATGAAAGTTCGGCGGCAGGATAGAACAACATTGTACCTACAGCCGATATAACCAGTCCGAGCGAGATGCCGTTTTTATATCCAATTCTGTGTAAAACATCCTCTCCAATGATTTTAGAAGCCAACAAATAAAGAATCGATCCTACAGTGTAAGCTACGTAAAATGCGAAAGAGATCATCTGGCTTTGCCATTGCTCGAGGTTGAGTTTTTCTTTAAAAACTGGTATTAGGATATCGTTGCTGGCAGCTACAAAGCCCCAGAAAAAAAACACTGAAATAAGAGTTATGAATGCGCCTTGGTTTTTCATTTGCACAATGTAGAC
>JBKCFX010000037.1:0-6521 GCA_046303595.1 Bacteroidia bacterium | reverse complement strand
CTGAAAATAAACGAGTTACTGATGCAAGAATGTTTAATTCCTTAATTCAAAAAGAAATTATTATTAAAGGAAAACTTACAGATACCGCGAATGCTATTTTACAAAATCTTGGTATTCCGCACTAAAATGGACAAGTCGGGATAACTGTTTATGTGCCTTTTCGGGTTCGGAACGGCATTATGCCGATATCGACTTTTTCAGGATCGAATAGATAGAAGGTAATCGTGCGTGTTATTTCTATAGCTTGGAAATGGCGTCTTACGGGGGATTCGATTTTAGTAAAATTCTAATGAATTACCTTGCCTCTAAACTCTTGCGATTTTCCATGCGAATCGGCAAGCGTTTACCGTATGTAAATTGTCTCCAAATCCACTCAAGAGGCCCATATTGAAAATTCTTTACCCAGAATCTGGAAAACAATGCAAAAACAATCCATGTAAAGCAGGCCAATAGAAACAATTCCGATATGCTCCATTCGCCGAGTTTTCCTGCACCTATTCCATAAAGGCATCCAATCATAATGGCAGAAACACAAAGGTATAGGGTAAGGGTTATCTTGCCCATCGCCACAAAGGCTGATCCCAACCATCCATTTCCATAGCTGCGATAAAATAGCAGGAATAACCAGCCATAAACACAAGTAGTGCTTAAAATACCCACACGCAAGAACAAACCTTCAATCCACTTCGGCAACAGATGCACATTGTGTTTTAAGTTCATTAGTAAATAGAAATAGGCGACAGCGCAAATCATCAGCATTATAAACATTGGCGATGCGGTACTTTTGATGCGATTGGGATTACTTAGCCATGCCTTTTTCATCAGCCAATACCTAAATAAAAAGCGCCCGAGCGTTTCGGGAAGATCACGGTAATTGTAGCCCGAAACAACAAACAGTTTGTAATACCCATCCCAGTTGGCTCGAAAAAGTTCGATTAGATTGCCGTTTTTGAACTGCCGGTACATTGAAAGCGTATCGCCATCGGTAAATGCTACAGGAAACTGATTGAGGTACAATCCAATAAGATGTGGCACAAGCAGCATCAGCACGAGCGAAAGTGGCAGTAAAATCCTTACCGACACCGTATGAAAAAGCAGCAACAATAAACCGGCTCCTGCATAAAAGTGCAATACATCCAACCACCAGAACGAAACGTGAATCAATCCAAAGAGAAAAAGCAGCGCTAATCTTCGCAGGTAAATAAATTCGGGATGCCTGAAGCGTGCTTTGAAATTTTCGATGATGAGTCCGAACCCATAGCCAAATAAAATCGAAAATAACGACATGAATTTCCACTCGAAAAAAATGCCATTGAAATTATTCAACCATATATCGAGCCCACTGGAGTTTGCTTCTAAAATAGATGCGGGAACCTGCTGACTGGTGTAGGCATTAAAATTTGAGAATAACACACCGCTTAGCGCAAATCCGCGCAATGCATCCAAATCGCTAAAACGATTTCCTTGAGTCATACCCAACGTAAATCAATAATATTCAGACTTTGAACTTGATGCGATAATTTTCCCAAACAGGCAGCCGCTTAATACTAAGGAACCCATCAATAAACCGCCCAGTATACCGGTTATAAGTATGGGATAATAGTGACTTTCGGGCACGCTCAACAGCCGGGCAATGCGCAGGGATAGTATCGAATCGTTCTGCAAATCGAGATAAAAAGCAAATGCAGTCCATTGCAGAAATAGGGAAAGAAAACCTGCAAGGAACGGACGATTGATTCGGTTCCGAAAAACAAATCCTAACACCAAGCCAATTGGAATGCATGAAACCCAGCCAAAATAGATCTGCAGTGGAATAGTGCTCAACAGAATGAGCGCAACAAGCAGCCAAAAAGCCATTCTATTTTTTCGTGAAGATCGCCGCATGTGAAATTTCAGCATTTGATTCGCCGGGATTGAGATACAGCAAACGGAAATATTCTCCTTTTGCCCAGCTATCGATAAATTCGGTATAATGTTTTGATCCGGGATTTCCACTTTGGCCACCGGGATACACACCATAATATACATCTTCGGTACCCGGACTAACCACCATGCGCCAGCTTGCTCCCTTTTTGGTAGTTGAGTAATTTACGATGTCTTCGCCCCCGCCGCATTCGACTCCGTTTGCAGAAAAGGCCAACTGCTGACTCAGGTGTAACACTGTTGTATTCTTAAAATTGGCCCAGCGTAAATCTTTGGCAGGATTTACTTTTTTCCATGCTTCGGCATTTGCAACCGCACGACGAAATGCTTGCATCGTAATAAATGGAAGTGACTCGGTTTGCGGAGTTCCTTGCTTATCGATGAATTCTGAATCGGGGAATCGCCGCAGATATGCCCAGGTTTCAAATTTAGACGGGCGATGCAGCGCGCGCTCCTTCCCCGCAAATTCATCCCAAATTTCATCGAGCATCGCATCGAGCCAGAGCGAAAAGTAAACGGGAGCAACTTGTGCTGCATCGTTCTGATAATTCCAATTCTGAATAACGCGCAAGGCTTCGTTTTCGGCCGAATTCATTTGCGAAGTCGGCATTAATTTCAGTAGCCATGGAAGCCATTCGGCAGCAACAAGGTTGAAATTATCGTGCTGCATCTTCATCATATCGGCCGGTTTAATTCCCCTCATGCCTGCCAGCAAGGTATTTATTCTGCGATTTCGATAATATGCGTAGAATCCATTCAAATAATAGGGATATAGCGAATCTGTTGAATGTTGATTTGCCGAACTCACAAAATTGCTTTCGGGATTTAATATACTCGGTAAGTCACTTTTGGGGATATAGCCTTGCCACAAATGATCACTTCGGCTTCCATCGAGCAAATACCGCCCCTGCTGATTCCAACGTTTCACGAGTTTGCCGGTTACTTGCATGGCTATATCACCATTTTTAGCTGCAAATGCAAAGTTCTGTGCAGGGCAATCGAAATGCTCCAAAGCGTTTAGGTAATCAGCATAATTCTTTGCGCGATTCAAAGCATAGAAAGCAAACATCTCGTTCGAATAATCGTGTGCGGTCCACCGCATGGCCATGTTTTGCTTTTCGGCACTTTTTGAAAAGTTAGGGTCATAGCTTACCGGCCCGTGTTCAGTAAACAGAATGGTGTCGTAAATCATTTCACCACCGCGCACTGCAAACGATTCTACCATGCGGCGCACGGGCTTCCAACTGCTGTCCATGAGGTACTCGTTTCGATGTTGATCGCGGAAGGTAACTTTATACCAATCGCGCACATCGGCTGCTGCGTTTGTAATTCCCCAAGCAACATTGCGGTTAAAACCAATGATTACACAGGGTGCCCCCGGAATGGTAACGCCATACACATCAACACCCGGACAATGCAATTGCACCTCGAACCAGATGCTGGGCAAATTGAGCGACAAATGCGGATCGTTGCAGAGTATTGGTTTTCCGCTCGCCGTACGCGATGAACCTACTGCCCAGTTGTTGCTTCCAACAGCAGGATCGCTTTGCGGAAGCGAACGCAAGGCTGCAAAATACTGCAAGGTATCGGCGGGAACACGCAGCGGAACTGTATCGCTTCGCGTAAACGTGCTGCCACGCGGAATAACTGGGCTCAGGCTATCGGGAAATTCAGGAAACAATTGATTCACCGTTTCGAAGCCGTATAATTTCGCCAGGTTGCTCATTTCAAAATCGGTATCGTATCCGGTGAGCAGGTTCGACATGTATTTGAGTAGGAGTGCCGTTTTCATCGGTGTCCACGCTTCGGGTTCGAAATCGAGTAATTTGTATTCGAGCGGATAATCTTTGGGCTTCAGCGAAGCGATGTAAGCATTCACTCCGGCGGTATATCGTAACAAAATCATCCGCGTTTCGGGATTCGCCATGGTTGTCGCCAGCGTTCGAGATGCACCCCATTTTAAACCAAGTCGACGGCTTTCGCGGTCGCGCTCGAGCATCGATTCGCCGAGCACTTCCGATAGCCTTCCACCGGCAACCCGACTCTGCATATCCATCTGCCACAAACGGTATTTTGCCGTTACATAGCCTTGCAGAAAAAACAAATCTTCGGCATTGGAAGCAAAAATGTGAGGCACTTCGCGCTTATCGTATAAAATTCGGGCAGGACCTCGAATCGAATCAAAATTCAAAATCTCATCAGAGGCCGGCTCAATTTTTTCGGCATTTTGCCAGAATCCCTGAAAGGGACTAAAAAAGTTGCCTAAAGGCGGTAGAGGTCCGGTTTTGAAGCTGAACATCCAACATAATGCGATTGAAAAAAGTAGGCTTATAAAGAATTTTACCAATGCCATTTTTCGAATGTATACCGATGACGAATTTGAATTAAATAATTTAATCCATCGATATGAATGTAAGAAAATTGATAGGTTACAAATAAAAAAAGCCGCTTAATGCAGCGGCTTTCGAATGATTAGAAACGAATTTACGCTACACCGGCCTTGATGATGTTCAATGCTGCACCGGCTTTGAACCACTCAATCTGCTGTTCGTTGTAGCTGTGGTTTACCTGAATGGTATCCGAACTTCCGTCGGCATGGTGTAAAACCATGTTCAGCGGTGTATTCGGAGCAAAGTTGGTTAGACCGATGATGTCGATTTTATCGTTTTCCTGAATTTTATCGTAATCGACTTTGTTGGCAAATGTTAAGGCCAACATACCTTGCTTTTTCAGGTTGGTTTCGTGAATACGTGCAAAACTCTTCACCAATACCGCACGAACACCCAAATGACGTGGTTCCATTGCAGCATGTTCGCGGCTCGAGCCCTCACCATAGTTTTCGTCGCCAACCACTACCGAACCAATTCCGGCAGCCTTGTAGGCGCGCTGCGTAGCAGGAACAGGACCGTATTCGCCGGTAAGTTGATTTTTCACCGAATCGGTTTTGTCGTTGAAGGCATTCACTGCGCCGATGAGGAGGTTGTTCGAAATGTTATCGAGGTGACCGCGGTATTTCAACCACGGACCGGCCATCGAGATATGGTCGGTGGTACATTTCCCTTTTGCCTTGATTAACAAATTGAGGCCTTTCAGATCAGTTCCTTCCCAAGCCGGGAACGAATCGAGTAATTGCAAACGGTCGCTGCTTGGAGAAACCATCACCTGCACCGAAGATCCATCTGCTGCCGGAGCCTGGTATCCTGCATCTTCCACGGCGAAACCCCGAGACGGCAATTCATCGCCGCTTGGCGGATCGAGTTTTACAGCAACTCCTTCTGAATTGAGTAGGGTATCGGTAAGTGGATTAAAGCTCAAATCGCCGGCAATCGCCAATGCGGTTACGAGCTCCGGCGAACCCACAAATGCATACGTGTTTGGATTTCCATCGGCACGCTTGGCGAAATTTCGGTTGAACGAATGAACAATGGTGTTTTTTTCCTGTTTTTCGGCACCAACCCTGTTCCACATTCCGATGCAAGGACCGCAAGCATTTGCAAAAACCTTTGCCCCAATGGCATCAAACACCTCGAGGAAGCCATCGCGTTCAATGGTATACCGCACTTGCTCTGAGCCCGGTGTTATGGTAAATTCGGCCTTGGGAGTTAGTTTTTTTTCGGCAGCTTGGCGTGCAAGCGATACCGAACGGCTGATGTCTTCGTACGATGAATTGGTGCATGAACCAATAAGACCAACTTCAACCTTGGTAGGCCAGCCATTGGCAGCGGCCATTTCTTTCATTTTCGAAATCGGCGTTGCCAAATCGGGCGTAAATGGCCCGTTGAGGTGCGGTTCAAGTTCGCTCAAATTGATTTCGATAACCTGATCGAAATATGCATTGGGGTTGGCGTAAACTTCAGAATCGGCGGTAAGGTGCGGACGGATTTCGTTGGCCAATTCGGCAACATCGGCGCGCCCGGTTGAACGTAAGTAACGCTCCATCGAATCGTCGTATCCGAAAGTTGATGTTGTTGCACCAATTTCGGCACCCATGTTACAAATTGTTCCTTTACCGGTGCAGCTCATAGAAGTTGCTCCTTCGCCAAAATATTCTACAATAGCTCCTGTGCCACCTTTCACGGTAAGTAAACCTGCTACTTTCAAAATAACATCTTTTGGAGCTGTCCATCCGCTAAGTTTTCCGGTAAGTTTTACACCGATGAGTTTCGGCCATTTCAATTCCCAAGCAAGTCCGGCCATCACATCGCAGGCATCTGCGCCACCCACTCCAATGGCTATCATACCCAAACCACCTGCATTCACCGTATGTGAGTCGGTTCCAATCATCATTCCACCAGGGAAAGCATAGTTTTCGAGTACAACTTGATGGATAATTCCGGCGCCCGGCTTCCAGAATCCAATTCCATATTTATTGGAAATAGACGAAAGGAAATCATATACCTCTTTATTGCCACTAACGGCTTTGTTCAAATCTTCAGAAGAACCGGTTTGTGCGGTAATGAGGTGATCGCAGTGCACAGATGAAGGTACCGCTACTTTCGGGCGACCCGCCTGCATAAACTGAAGCAAGGCCATTTGAGCTGTTGCGTCCTGCATGGCAACGCGGTCGGGTGCAAAGTCGACATAATCTTTACCACGTT
>JBKCFX010000036.1:0-3172 GCA_046303595.1 Bacteroidia bacterium | reverse complement strand
CAATCGTTACGTTCCCACCCGCAGTTTCTTTGATTTCCAAGGCGCGAACTAAGGCATACCACTCATCGTAAGGATTTACAATGTATTGAACTTTATCTTCGTTGAATTTGGTATCGTTATCGGTAAATGCAATCTTGGTGGTGGTATCGGGGACCTGACTAATGCAGACTAAAATCTTCATGGAATAAGCTTGCTTTTGAGGCTGCAAATTTAGAAAAAAATGAAGCAAAAAAACAGCGAAAAAATGTTTATAAAATGTGCTTGGTAAATTGTTTTGACAGGCTCGAAAGGCGTACATTTGAGGTTCATTAAACAGTATAATTATGGCATTGGAAATCATTGGTAAACTCGTTAAGGTTATGAATCCGGTTACCGGCGATGGTAGAAACGGTTCATGGACCAAACAAGAATTTGTTCTTGAAACATTCGATCAGTATCCGAAGAAGGTATGTTGTTCTGTTTGGGGCGATAAGGTAGACGCGTTACGCCGCTTTCAGGTAGGCGATGATGTTCGGGCGAGCATTAACATCGAATCACGCGAATACAACGAGCGCTGGTACACCGAGGTACGCGCCTGGAAACTCGATCCGGCTTCAGCTGCTCCTCAGGCAGGCGCACCTTCGTATGCTCCGCAATCTGCTCCGACATCGTATGCATCCCCTTCATCACCATCTCCGGCAGTACCCGCATTTCAGCCGGTAAGCAACGAAAATAGCGACTTCTTTAAGTCCGACAGCGAAACCGACGACCTGCCCTTCTAAGGCATGCGCAACAAGGTATTTCCGTTTTTAAGCGCTTTGGCGCAGAATAATCACCGCGAGTGGTTCGAAAGCCACCGCGGTGATTATGATTTGGCGAGAAAGCAAGTATTGCAATTTGCCACCGAAATTCATACAGAACTACTTGTGTTTGATGCGACACTTTCGGTTTGCAATCCTGCAAAATCAGTATTTCGCATTTACCGCGATACGCGTTTTTCGCACGATAAAACTCCGTATAAGAATAACATGGGTTTTTGGTTCTCTGCTGCACCGAAAGGCAAGCTTGGAGCCGGATATTATGTGCATCTTCAACCCGGTGCAAGTTTTATTGCTGCCGGAATATACATGCCACCTGCAACCGAATTGCAGGCTATTCGGCAGGAAATTTATTTTAACGGCGATACCCTGGAAGCAATTCTTCGTCAAACGTCTTTTAAAAAGATTTTTGGCGGGCTAGAAGATCATTGCTTAAAAACTTCACCAAAAGGCTATCCCAAAGAACATCCTCATATCGAATTGTTGCGGCAAAAAAGTCTTGTTGCGTCAAAGACTTTCGATGATAAAACGCTCGAGACAGTTGGTATGGTTAAGAAGATTGCGTCCGAATTAGGTGCAGCAGCCCCCTTGGTTTCTTTCATCAATCAGGCTATTTTGCTAGGAGCTGATTAAGCAGGGCAGACCTTAACGATGCAACATCATTTTTCCGATACACAAATTTGGCCACTCTATGTTGCCTTAACACTCTGTTTGAGTTCCGTCATTTTATTTTCGGCAGGACGAACAAACTGGAGTCTTTCGGCACTTTTTATCGGAACACTTGGACTCGGATTTTTTATTGCGAATCTCGATCCATTCTTGCTTTTGTGGGATGAGCAATACCATGCACTCGTGGCGAAAAGTATGCTGGAGACGCCCTTCGAACCAAAGTTGTATGCGAAGCCCTTGCTTGAGTACGACTATCGAAATTGGACAGGTAATTCTATTTGGTTGCATAAACAACCGTTGTTCTTGTGGCCCATAGCATTGAGCCTAAAGTTTTTCGGGATAAAAGTTTTGGCGGTTCGTTTACCCAGTATTGTTCTACACGCAGTTACCGTTTTCTTTATTTATCGAATAGGTAAAATTTGTTTGAATGATCGCATCGGATATTTTGCTGCTTTGTTCTTTGCCTTTGCCTACTATCCACTCGAATTGGTTGCCGGTCGTTATTCAACCGATCACAACGATGTAGCTTTTCTGTTTTATATCGCAGCAAGCTTTTGGGCCTGGTTCGAATACAGCTATTCGAGAAAAAGCAAATTTTTATTCCTTATCGGTTTATTTGCCGGTTGTGCTGTTTTGGTTAAATGGTTGGTGGGTTTGTTGATTTATGCCTGCTGGGTTTTATCGATTGGTTCGGCAGGTTTTAAAGCTTGGTTAAAGATTGCCAACTACTATCCGATTTTTAAATCACTCCTTGTATCGCTTATCGTTTTTGTGCCATGGCAGCTGTATATTCTCTCGGCATTTCCGAACGAAGCAAACTTTGAATTTGCCTTCAATACGCGCCATTTCTTCGAGCAAATCGAATCGCATGGAGGTTCTGTTTGGTATCATTTTGAAGCATTTAGATTGATATATGGCTCCGGTACACTTGTTCCGTTTTTTTATGGAGCCGGACTTTTTCTGCTAATTAAAACCATCCAACTAAAACAATTTCGCGTAGCTATTCTTTCGGCAATCATAATCAACTACGGATTTTATTCCGCAGCGGCTACGAAAATGCCATCGTTTAGTATTATCGTTTCGCCTTTTGCATTTCTATCGCTTGCCTGTTTGGTCGATTGGATCATTTCGCGTATTCAGCAGAAAATCGGGCGCAAGGTGTTTTTGAATTTTATTCAGGTACTCTGCCTGCTTACAGTTAGCATTTTTCTCCTCGACTTGAGAAAAATTCAAAATTACCATACCAACTGGATACCTCACGATAACTGCAACCGCGAAGCAGAATTGAAACAGATGGAATTTATTCGCAAGCTGAAATCAACACTTGGAAACGAGCCTTTTGTTGTGTTTGATGCCGATGTACGCATGAATGGACACATCGCTACCATGTTTTTTACCAATTTTATAGCATACGACCTTATTCCTTCTGAAGTACAGATCGAATCACTTCGCTCTATGGGCTATAAAATCGCCATTCACGACACAGGCGAACTACCCGATTATTTGGCGAAAGATAATAGGGTGATTAAAATTTCAATTTAGTGCCAAATGGGTTGTATTGGTAGTACAGACGTTGATTAATAATTGCTCGGCTATTTTACGGCCGCACTTCCAATCAACAAGCCAACCAATGTCATTACTGCCATTATTCCCAACGTTAGCAGCATTAAGCGCTCATCATCACTTAGCTTTCTTCTTGTTTTTGG
>JBKCFX010000035.1:0-3642 GCA_046303595.1 Bacteroidia bacterium | reverse complement strand
GCCAAATCCTGCTGCGTGAGATTTTTCTGAACGCGGGCTATCTTCAGGTTGTTTTTCACTTTTGCTCCTGTTTTTTGAAATAAAACACCAGCAGATACACAATCAGCATGCTGAATATGAGCGAAAAGCCACTTAATTCTATGCTGCTGGCCGGGAAGGCTAAATCTACAATTGTGTAGAGAATTCCCCAGCGAAACGACCATTCGAACGATTTCAGCCGGAGCAAACCAACCAACTCGTCCTCAATTTTCTCACGACTAGAAGCAATGAGAAACAACCCGATTAAAATGGTACTGCGCATGCCAGATCGAAAGGCGTTGGAGTTTGCAATTTCGTCGAATACATCGCCCAATTGCAGAAATGCTGCAAGAACACCTATTATGAAAAGAATTGCGCATCCCACAAGTTTGAACCTGTGCGGAAACCACGCGCTAAGTGTAGTTGTGTCGCTAAACATTGTATTTAGAATTGAATTAATGCAAGGCGCTTTGCTCTTGCCTCTTTGCAAATTTATAGAATGTTAGAAACGATACTATGCCAAAAATCAGTGAAAGACAAACCCATAGCAAAGAATTTTCTCCTGTTCCCCACTCATCCGGATTTAGTTCAATCCACTGATGCTGGTAAGCGAAATACCCGATCACTGCAAGCGCGTTATTGGTGAAATGAGCTACAATCGAATACCAGAGCGATTTTTTCCAAACTACCATATAGCCCAAAATAACTCCTAAAATAAAGCGCGGAAAAAAGCCAAAAAACTGAAAATGAATAAAACTGAATACAAATGCTGTAATCCACACCCCAAAATGCACTCCACGCTTTTCTGAAAGCATGGGCTGAACAACCCCGCGAAATAGCAATTCTTCCCCAATTGCCGGAATAAGTGCAACAATAAGCAGCGTCTGAAACAAATCAATCGGGCCGGGCATGTAGAGAAAATCAGCAATCAACGCTGCTGCAGCATCTTCCTGTGCACGCATGCTTTCGTACACGGAGCGAAACATGCCTCCCCACTCAATGGAATTGTTCCAACTTCCCAATGCATTGATCCAGGGCAATTGAATTGCCATTAGAATAGAGGCAAATGCCAGAAACGGGATCGAGGGACGTTCATCGAGCATTAGGAAATGCCGGGGTTTCTGTCCGATTAGGCTTGCATAAATCAAAGGCGGAAATACAAACAAGCCCATCGAAGCAAATGCCTGCGTAAACTTCATCATGGCAATTCCGGCTGTGCCATATGCCGAATAATGCTGTAACGCATCTACCGGTAAATCCCAGATAAGCAAACTTAACAGCAAACTAAAGAACGAAGCTTCTGATGCACCAAGCACACAAATTAATAGAAGTACACTAATGCGCAATCCAAGCGAACCTTGTTTTAGAAAGGGTAGAATTTTCATGAATTAATGCTGTAAAGATGCAAAACTTCAGACGGATTGATTCCCTATCTTTGCACGATTTTTCACTGCTATGGCACAAATCGGCAACATCGATTTAGGCGATTTCCCTATGCTGCTGGCTCCAATGGAGGACGTGAGCGATCCGCCCTTCCGTTTGGTATGCAAGGAGCATGGCGCCGATATGATGTACACCGAATTCGTGTCATCCGAAGGCCTCATCCGCGACGCGGCAAAGAGCAAAAAGAAACTCGACATTTTCGAATACGAACGCCCCATTGGCATTCAGCTCTTCGGAAGTGATGTGGAATCGATGCGCGAGGCTGCCGAAATTGCCGCTGCAGCTGGTCCCGATTTAATCGATATCAATTATGGCTGCCCGGTAAAAAACGTGGCCTGCAAAGGTGCCGGTGCCGCTTTGCTGCAAGACATTCCAAAAATGGTGCGCATGACCGAAGCCATCGTAAAATGCACTAGCCTTCCGGTTACCGTAAAAACCCGTTTGGGTTGGGACGATTCCACAAAGAATATTGAAGAGGTTGCCGAACGCTTGCAGGATATAGGCATTCAAGCTTTAACCATTCATGGGCGTACACGTGCGCAGTTGTACAAAGGCCCGGCCGATTGGACACTTATTGGTAAGGTGAAGAATAATCCCCGCATCCGTATTCCGATCTTCGGAAACGGGGATATCGATTCGCCCGAAAAAGCGTTAGAAATGCGCAATCAGTATGGTGTTGATGGTGTTATGATTGGTCGTGCTAGCATTGGTTATCCATGGATATTCAACGAGATCAAACATTTTATGAAAACCGGTGAATACCTCCAGGCGCCTTCGCTTGCCGAGCGTGTTCGGGTATGTAAAACGCATCTCGACGCATCCATTCGCTGGAAAGGAGCTGTATTGGGAATCATTGAAATGCGTCGGCATTACACCAATTACTTCAAAGGATTGCCACATTTTAAGGAATATCGCCTCAAACTGGTAACGAGTAATGCATACGCAGAAATTAATCAGGTGCTCGATTCTATTTCAGAACACTATCACAATGCGAATTTTGCCTAAAATTAAACCATGTTTCAAACCAATCCATCCAAAACAGAACTTTCGCAATTGGGCGAATTTGGCCTTATCCGCAGACTAACATCGGGCTTTGTACTGCAGAATAAAGAAACCGTTAAAGGAATTGGCGACGATGCTGCGGTACTTCGTTTTGAAAGCGAAAAAGACATTTTGGTAAGTACCGATATGTTGATCGAAGGCGTGCATTTCGATTTAACGTATATGCCGCTTAAGCATCTGGGTTACAAGGCTGCAGTGGTCAATTTTTCGGATGTTTACGCCATGAATGGGCAGCCAAAACAGCTTTTTGTATCGCTTGCCTGTTCAAATCGTTTTCCGGTTGAAGCGCTTGAGCAGATTTACGAAGGCATTGCCGCGGCTTGCAGGGCATATGGCGTTGATTTGGCCGGAGGCGATACCACCTCGTCTAAGGCGGGACTAATTCTGAGCCTTTCTGTAATCGGAGAAGTTGAACGAGGTAAAGCGGTATTGCGTAGTGGAGCCAAGTCGGGCGATTTACTTGTTGTTTCGGGCGATTTGGGTGGAGCCTATGTGGGATTGCAGCTATTGGAACGCGAAAAAAATGTGTTCATGGATCATCCCGAAGCACAACCCGATTTGGAAGGAAACGATTATATTCTCGAGCGGCAGTTAAAACCCGAAGCGCGGATGGATGTGGTAGAATACCTTGCCGAAATTGGCGTTGTGCCGACCGCAATGGTTGATGTGTCGGATGGATTGTCGTCTGAAATACTGCACATCTGCCGACAAAGTAATGTTGGATGCCATCTGTATGAAGAGAAAATTCCGATCGATCCTACCACATATTCCATGGCACGTGAGTTTAACCTCGATCCCACGGTTTGTGCATTGAGCGGAGGCGAAGATTACGAATTGCTGTTTACAATTGAACAGCGCGATTACGAGAAAATCAAAGGAAGTCCGTTGTTGAGTGTGATTGGTCACATTACCGATGTTTCGGAAGGGGTGCAACTTGTCGATAAGAGCGGTGGCATGCACGAATTAACCGCCCAAGGCTGGAATAGCTTTCCGGGTACATCAGCGTAATCTGTGTTTTGCATACCAAGATTGCAGCCAGTTGTAGTACTGAATAACTTCGGTTTCGGCCTCTTGGTTTTTATATAAATCGAGCCAATCTGCAATTTTTTGGTTGAGAGA
>JBKCFX010000034.1:0-16450 GCA_046303595.1 Bacteroidia bacterium | reverse complement strand
ATGAGCGATTATGCAACGATTTTGCAGAAGGAACTCGATTGGTACTTTGCTCAGAAGCCAGCGGTTTACAAAGATTACGATGGTGAAGTGCAGCGTACCATGTCGTTGTTGAAATACCTAATGGATATTGCTCGTCGTAACCAGCGCAAAGACTTACTGGCGAAGCTCGAACCAAAGTTCAAGGAACTGGAATTTAAATTCATGTCGGCTACCGGTGAGGTAGTTTCACCGGGCAATTAATATTCCTGCGCGTGAAATTTAAAATTCAACCGCCTGCCTGGTTACGCTTGTTGTATCCGGGTGCTATTTGGCGGTTGAATCGGTCTAAAAAGGTTGTTTACCTCACGTTCGATGATGGACCTACACCCGATGTTACATCTTGGGTGCTCGATTTGCTCTATAAAGAGAACGTCTTAGCCACGTTCTTTTGTTTGGGTAAAAATGTTGACGAGCACCCGGGTTTGTTTCAGAACATAGTTGAGCGCGAGCACAGAATAGGCAATCATTCGTATAGTCACCCACGAAGTTTTCGAACAGCTACACATATATATGTAGCCGATATTGAAAAGGCGGCCGGATCTATTCAATCAAAACTATTCAGACCGCCCTATGGTCAATTGGGATTTCGTTCCTTTATCAAGCTTCGGAAGAGGTATTCCATTGTTTTTTGGGATGTTTTGAGTGAGGATTACAATCCCGATTGTTCGCCCGAACAGGTTATCGATAACGTAATGCGTTACACACGTCCGGGCTCACTGATTGTTTTTCACGATTCGCTTAAAGCGTTTCCACGTTTACAAATTGCCTTACCCGAAGTAATCTTACGGCTTAAGGCGAAAGGCTATACATTTGGCGTATTGCCTGATTAACTTAATTGATGAATCAATATGACCGATACATTCGATGATATACGACCTTACAACGACGCCGAAGTTGACGCCGTTTTAACTAAACTGCGACAGGAGCCGGCATTCATCCAAGCTGTTCGTTTTGTTTTTCCGAACATCGAGCCCGAAGACCTGATGCATTTGCTGGGAACGATTCATACCATTGCTGATTTTCAAGGAAAAATCATTGCCGCAGCAGTTAAGTCAATAGCCGACAAAACTACATCCGGACTTGAGGTGCGCGGGCTAGATGCATTGCATCCGGAAGTGCCCTATCTGTTTATTTCGAATCACCGCGACATAGTGCTCGATTCGGCATTTTTGAACTACATTCTTTTTAAAGCCGGTTTCCCAACAACGCGCATTGCCATTGGTAACAACCTATTGCAGCGAGAATGGATAGCCGATCTGGTAAAGCTCAACAAGAACTTCATTGTGCAGCGCAACGTGCCTCCTCGGCAGGCCTATGAATATTCGCTTCGCCTTTCGACATACATCAGAAAATCGATTGCCGAAGACCGCAGTTCGGTTTGGATTGCCCAACGCGAAGGCCGCACCAAAGATGGCAAGGACCAAACCCAGGCCGGACTGCTAAAAATGCTCTCGCTTGCTTGCAATGACTCAATCGAGGATGGAATAAGTGCAATGAACATTGTTCCGGTAAGCATTTCATACGAGTACGAGCCTTGCGCCGGATTAAAAGTGCGTGAGTCGTTTATACGTCAACGCGATGGATCTTATGATAAACAACCCGGCGAGGATTTAATCAGCATGCTTGAAGGAATCAAGGAAGTGAAAGGGAAAGTGGTTTTTGATTTTGGAACGCCCATCAGTAAAAAAGAAATAGAACAGGAGTTGTCGGGTTTTACGCGCAACGAAGGAATAAAGAATCTTTGTTCGCGCATCGATGCGCAAATTTACCGCGGGTATGCCTTGCAGACGTTCAATTACATTGCTGCCGATCTGCTTTCATCACAAACTACCTTTTCGGAACATTATACTAAAGAGCAAGTCGAACAGTGGAAAGCGCACGTCAATCAACAATTAACATTCAACGATGTCTCAGAAAACGAATTGCTCCCGTTTCTAATCGCCTTGTATGCGGCACCATTGAATAATCAAGCGTGAATCAAAAGTCTACACGTGTAAGTTCATTTCCCCATTGGTTGCATAAGGCTTCAAAAGTATATTGATCGATTTTTTCAAAGCCATCAATACAATCCAACATATCCTTAATACGCAGCATTTCCGGGTATTGTGTGCCCTCAATTTCATTTACACTGTAGAACTTTCCCATACATTTCCATTCGGTAAATCGGGTAGGGGAGGAGATTGCATAAACCACATCGGTGTTCTGCAGTTTTCGGAATTGCGGAAAATTAGGCATGCTCAAATATCAACAAACGCAATGAATTCGTGTTTCAATAGCGTAAACTTGCAAAATAAATGGCAAAAAAAGCAATCGTAATTGGTGCCGGCTTTTCGGGCTTATCGGCAGCTACTGCTTTAGCATCAAAAGGTTTTGATGTAACTGTGCTCGAAAAACACAGCGGTCCGGGAGGTCGTGCTCGTCAATTCCGCGGTTCTGGATACACCTTCGACATGGGTCCAAGTTGGTATTGGATGCCCGACGTGTTCGAAACGTATTTTGCCTGGTATGGTCGAAAGCCATCCGATTATTATCATTTGCACAGGCTCGATCCATCCTACTATATTTATTGGGGAAAGAATGACTACACGCCTATTCCGGCCGGTGTTGAGGCGCTCGAAGCGATGTTTGAACGCGAAGATCCGGGAAGTGGAAAGCGTTTGCGGAAATTTTTAAAGGAGGCTGAATATAAATATGATGTAGGCATTAAATCGTTGGTGTATAAGCCAGGCAGGAAGATTTCGGAATTATTGGAGTGGGAACTCGTCAAAGGGGTGTTCAAACTCGATGTGTTTAAGAGCATTTCGAAACATGTTCGCAAAGTTACCTCCAATGAGAAGTTGATCCAGATGATGGAGTTTCCGGTATTATTTCTGGGAGCACTTCCTTCTAACACTCCTGCCTTGTATAGTTTAATGAATTATGCCGATATGGCATTGGGAACCTGGTTTCCGCAAGGCGGGATGTTTGAGATTGTGAAAGCGATGGAAAGCCTTGCCAAAGAAAAGGGCGTTACGTTTGTTTATGATGCCCCGGTTGATGCATTTGAGTTCGAAGGGAAATCGATAAAATCAGTAAGATCTGGTAATCAGCATTTCGAAGCCGTTGTGGTTGTGTCGTCTGCCGATTACCACTTCACCGAAACGAAGTTATTGCCCAAGCAGTTTAGAAATTATTCCGAATCTTATTGGGATAAGCGCATCATGGCGCCATCGAGCCTCATATATTATATCGGGGTCAAAGGCGAATTGAAAAATCTGGCTCATCACAACTTGTTTTTCGACGAATCGCTCGATGCCCATGCCGAAGAAATTTATACAAATCCACAGTGGCCAAGCAAGCCCTTGTTTTACGTTTCGGTAACTACAAAAACAGATGCTACTGGTGCCCCTGAAGGATGCGAGAACCTGTTTATTTTAATTCCGGTTGCAGCGGGATTGGAAGATAACCAGGAAGTGCGCGATCGGTACTATGCTATGGTGATGGATCGACTTGAGCAGCATACGGGACAAGAGGTTCGCTCGAGAGTTGAATACTTGCGTTCCTATGCTTATGCCGATTTTGTAAGCGATTACAATTCATACCGCGGCAATGCTTATGGGCTTGCGAATACATTGATGCAGACGGCCAACCTGAAGCCTTCATGCAAAAATAAGAAATTGACAAACCTGTATTATACGGGTCAATTAACAGTTCCCGGGCCGGGTGTTCCTCCAGCTTTGATTTCGGGGAAAGTTATTGCAGAAGAAATCTATAAAGATTTTTCGTAACCGCTGTTGTGGAATTAATTCAATCTGTATTTTAGGAAAGAATTATACAGAAAGAATATGAAGAAAATTTACGCTTGCGCTATTCTGGCGCTTACATTTTCCATTAGCGCATTTTCGCAACAAACAGAGCGTTGTGGCCACATACGGTACATGGCCGATATGGAACAAAAACATCCCGGTTATGGCGAATACCGTAAACAACTCGACGAGCAAATTGCACGCGTTGCCCGCGAGCGAGTTGATCGGGAAGATGGCGAGATATACCGGATTCCGGTTGTCTTTCATGTAGTGTATAGGAATGACGAACAGAATGTGCCAGATGAGAAGTTGTTTGAGCAAATCGATATTCTGAATCGCGATTATGGTCGTTTAAATGAAGATACCGTGAATACGCGACAAGAGTTTCTGCCCGTTGCAGCTTCTACAGGTATAGAGTTTTATTTGGCTGAATGGGATCCGCAAGGCAATCCAACCAATGGCATTACCCGAACAGAAACATCTACAAATTCGTTTTGGTTAAGCATGACCGAAATGAAGTCTACTGCCGATGGAGGTAAGGATGCGTGGGATGTAAATCAATATCTAAACATCTGGGTGTGCAATATGGCCATTCCGATTTTAAATACACCCTTTATTTTAGGATTTGCAACGCCGCCCAATGGAGCGCCGAATTGGCCCGATGGTTCTGGAGCCGAGCAGCCTCAATATGATGGAGTGGTTTTGCATTACGAAGTTGTTGGTTCTATTGATAATCCTGATCAAACATTTGCGAGTATTAGCAAAGGCCGCACAGCAACACACGAAGTTGGGCACTATTTAGGATTGCGCCATATTTGGGGCGATGGCGATTGTACCCAAGATGACGGACTTGACGACACGCCTGAGGCGGCAGAGGCCCAGCAACAGACCTGCGATTATTCGACCAACAGTTGTACAGACGCAACAAACGACCTTCCCGACCAGATTGAGAATTACATGGATTATTCGGACGAGAATTGCATGAATATGTTTACCCAACAGCAAGCTGCAGCAATGCGCTATGTTGTTGAAAACTTCAGGGCAGGACTTATATTGTCGAATTCATTTACAATTAGCGAATTAGATAAAATAAGCATTTATCCTAATCCAACTGATGGCCTATTGAACATTACGTTTGAGAAGCAGCATACTCAGCGTTTAATTTCGGTCTATTCAGCTGATGGAAGAAAAATTATGGAAGTTGGGGCAAATAACGCTGCAATTGACATTAGTACCTTGCTGCCTGGCATATATTTCCTCAGGGTAAATCAAAATTCAACCAATCAATTTTTGAAATTTATAAAGAATTAAAAATTAGTGTTGATGACTTTAATAAAATAAATGCCTTCAACTTAAATCATGTTCAGAAAATAAATAATTTCACACGCAGATAAAATGAGGAAAACTATCCTGAAGTTTCGTTTTTTTATCTGAACAAACTAATTATTTTTTCGCGTTTCCTTAAACCACTTTGTATGAAACGAAGCTTATACTTGGCCTTATTTTCCTTTATTCTGTCTGTTGGTACTCTGAGTGCAGTTAATGCACATGCTGTATCAACGTTGTCGCTTATCCCCGACGGAGTTTCCGGATCTGCAGCCATTCAGACCCAACCACTTTCTTCTGAAACTTTTTGCGTAGGATCGAGAATTGTTGTTGAATTTACTACGAGTGGAACAGGATTCGATGGAACAACAACATATTCGGTTGAACTTTCGGATGCTTCGGGTAGCTTTGCAGCTCCAACAGTTTTACCTCAGGTAGCTGTGCCTCCCGGCATTCTTCAAAACAATACATATATATATATAGAAATACCTGAGGCAGTTGCTCCGGGATCAGGATATCGAATTCGCGTTGTTTCATCATCGCCCGCAATCATTGGATCAGATAATGGGGCTGATTTAACCATAACTGACGATAACTCACTTACTGCTCCAGCCATTACTGTTAATGGCGCCCAGCAATTCTGTTTTGGATCGGCTACCACCTATGTTGTTTCGAGTGTTACAAATGGGAATTTGTGGTTTCCGGGAGGAACCAATACCAATCCTTTTGTAGGTGTTGTTCTCTCGGGTAACTACTACACACAAATTACGTCTCCCGCCGGATGTGCCACAAACTCGCCTGCAGCCTCAATCCAGGTTAATCCGCCTGTATTTGGTTTTCTAGGTTATTTTGAGAATGGGCAGTTGGCATCTACATCAGATACAACAGTGAATGTATGTGAAGGAGATTCACTTGAAATTGGAGTTCTTATCGAAGGTGGTTCACCACCCTTTGATTTAGTCTATACTGCCGATGGTTTCAATTTTGAATTTATAAACGATGTGGGCGTACCTTTTGCTGAAAATACATTTGTATATTCAACCTTCGTTTCAGATCCCGGCATATATCAATTGCTTGCCGTAACAGATGCTTTCGTTCCGCCTTGCAATTCGCAGGGAACATCCGGAACTGTTATTGTACAGCAAGTTCCTCCGCCTGTAACATCGTTCTCATATGAGCCTTTCTGTGGTTCTGAGTCGGGTGTGCCGGTTGCAGCACCTGGTTTTCTTGGTGGAGGAGTTTATTCGTTTGCTACAGTGCCTACTGATGGTGCAAGTGTTAATGCCTCTACGGGTGTTATTTCAGGAGCAGTTATTGGAAATACATACGTTATTCGCTACACTGTTTCCGAAGGCTTGTGCACGAATGTAAGTTCTACTGCGTCAATTACGGTAAGCAGTTCAGATGTTGTAGCGTTCACTATTAATCCATTTTGCGAAGGAGCGGATTCTAATTTCCCTGTAACGGCTTCGGGTTTTGAGGGTGGTGGAACGTATTCGTTCAATCCGGCCGTTTCTGATGGTGCCTCAGTTAACCCGGTAACGGGAGTTATTTCGGGTGCAGCTGGAGCAACAACCTATACAGTTCAGTATACCTCTCCTTCTGGTGTTTGCCAGGCAAGCTCTAATACGTCTGTAACAACCTTAGATGCTCCCGAAATTTCATTCAGCATCGTTAATTCAACGTGCGGAAATGAAACAGGCTCCGTAAATGCAACAGTCACAGAAGGCGTTTCTCCTTACGCTTTTTCATGGTCTAACGGTGCAACAGTTGAGGATATTTCAGGACTTGAAGCAGGTGCCTACACGCTTACAGTAACGGATGCACAAAGTTGCTCTGTAGAATCTACTGCTTCTGTAATAAATGAAAACCAGCCCGAGTTAGTTCTGAGTACTGTTGATGCAACTTGCGGATCAAATAACGGATCCATCAATCTAACCATCAACAATGGCGTAGGACCTTTTACAATTTTGTGGGCGCCCGGTGGTCAAAGCACTGAAGATATCAGCAATCTTTCTGCAGGAACATATTCTGTTTCGGTGACCGATGAAGGAACCACCTGTGAGGTAAATGGTTCAGCTACTATCTTATTCCAAGGAGCTCCGAGTGCAACATTTGTTTCGGAGAATTCATTGTGTGGGCAATCTGTTGGATCAATTGATATCACGGTTACGGGCGGAACAGCGCCTATAACGCATAATTGGTCGAATGGTGCCACCACAGAAGATCTTACCAATCTAATTGCCGGCACTTACACAGATACGATTACTGATGCAAACGGATGCTTCACAATTGTAAGTGTTAACATACTGAATGAAAATCAGTTTACCCTCGCTTCTTCGGTTGTAAATCCAACGTGTGGAAATCTAAATGGCGGATCAATCGATCTTACGGTTAGCGGGGGGGATGCTCCATTCACATTTGAATGGTCGCCAAATTCAACCTCGGTTACAGAAGATGTAAGTGGATTGCCTGCTGGTTCATATTCTGTAATCGTAACGGATGATGCCGGTTGCGTAGATTCATTAACATCCACACTTGCTCCGGCATTACCGATAGAGCTCGTTGGTATTGTTTCTGACGCTACCTGTGGAAATGCTGATGGCGGTATTAATCTTAGTGTAACAGGAGGTTCGGGAACCTACAATTTTGTTTGGGATAATGGAACACTAACTGAGGATTTGTCAACAGTAGAAGCTGGGACATATTCCGTTGTGGTTTCAGACCAAGCAGAAATTAATTGCACTGCGACTGCAAGTTATACGGTTGTAAATGCGAATCAACCAGAGGTGAGTATTTTAACAACAAATACATCCTGCAGCGAAAACACCGGAACAGTTTCATTAACCATTACTGGAGGTTCCGGGAATTTTGAATTCTCGTGGACCGGCCCCAATGGCTTTACATCAAATGCAGAAGATTTGACGGCGCTTGCTGCTGGAACATATTCTGTTACGATAACCGATGAGTCTACAACATGTGTAGTCAATGAATCAGCCGAATTAATTCAAGCGAACGCGCCAACTTTTACATCGAATTTAGTTCAAACTTCTTGCGGCCAAAATAATGGTATAATTGATATCGAAGTAACCGGAGGAACATTACCCTTTACCATTACATGGAATGGGAATATTTCAAGCTTGGATCAGATTAACCTTTCTGCTGGCACCTATTCGTTCTTATTAATAGATGCAAACAATTGTCAACTTTCCGAGACATTCGCAATTTCCCCGAGTCTTTCACCTGCGTTGAGTTCCGATTTTACGAACCCTACGTGTGGAAATGATACAGGAAGCGTTGATATTACACTTACAAATGCAATAAATCCCGTTGTTTATTCATGGACGAAAGATGGGGCACCATTTGCTGGCAGTGAAGATATTGAATTGCTAAGTGTCGGTACATACATTTTACTGGCTACAGATGCTGCGGGTTGTGCAGTTTCTGATACCTTCACACTGATTAATTCCAATCAAGCAACACTTTCGTTTACAAGCACTCCAACCTTATGCGGTGCTTCAACCGGAACAATTGATCTAACCGTTGATGGAGGAACGGCACCTTTTAATTTTGAATGGAGCGGGTCTGATGGTTTTAGTGCAAGCACTGAAGATTTATCAGGACTTGCCGGTGGATGTTATTCTGTTACTGTAACAGACGCATCAACCTGCGTTGTTACCTTGCAGGCATGTGTAGTAAATAGCAATGCACCCATTGTAACATTCAATACCATCCAGCCTTCATGCGATGAAAACAATGGTTCGGTTGCACCAATCGTTTCAGGTGGTCTACCTCCGTATGCGTTCGCATGGTCGGGTACTGCCTTTGCTGTCGATAGTACAATCGATAACTTGGGCAGTGGCAACTATATTTTAACTGTTACCGATGCCAACAATTGTGCGACAACAGATTCTGTAACACTAATTAATACAGGTGTTCCCAATGTAACAGCCAATGTTGATGATCCTGAATGTGGCATTAACGATGGCTCAATTACGGCTCTTGTGAGCGGCGGACTTGCTCCTTACACATATTCATGGACTCCCGGTGGTTCGACCGATGCCACATTGTCCAACCTTGGTATTGGAGAATATAGCGTATTGGTTACAGATGCTGCAGGTTGCGAAGCTACAGGATTGTTCTCGCTTGTTAACCTGAATGCGCCTCAAATCACATCAACAATAACAAATACCGAGTGCGGCGAATCGGGTGGTTCAATTAACATTACTGTTTCAGGTGGCTCGGGTGATTATTCCTTTGCATGGACAGGATCAGGTGTCATTGCGAATGCCGAAGATCAGTCGAACCTAGCTGCCGGTTCTTATACAATCTTGGTTACCGACAATACAACCGGTTGTGAAACAACATCAACCATTGAAGTTGAAAACAGCAATTTGCCACAACTTACCTTAATATCTGTAGGAACGCTCTGTGGCGCCAATTCGGGATCAGTAGCGTTAACGGTAACCAATGCTAATAATCCAACATTCAGTTGGACAGGTCCTAATGGATTTACTGCCACAACAGAAGATATAAGTAATTTATCTACAGGAATTTATTCCGTTACAGTTACCGATGGGGCGTGCGAAGCAACAGGGTCGGTATCAGTAAGTCCAACTAAATCGGTTTGGAGTCAAAATGTTAGCTTGGTAGCAGGAAGTCAATACAACTTCCAAGTTTTTGCTCAGAACGTAATCGCAAGTTCTCCTGCTCAGTTGCGTGTATTCGTAGGCTCGGCTAACCTTGGCTCGTTTACGCCAATCGGCAACGTTACATGGACTCCGTTCTCAGCTTCGTTTACTGCTACAACATCCGGTCTTACCGAGGTTAAAATTGTAAATGAAAATCTTTCTCCTTCTGGAAATGACTTTGGTATAGACGACATCAGCCTTATTCAGGTATGCCCTGCGGTACCTCCTCCGGGTTCTAATTGTGGCACCAATATTATAGTCAATGGTGGTTTTGAATCTGGAAACACCGGATTTTTATCTCAATACACCTTTGTTCCAAATGGATCAGCAAACAATGAATTAATTCCTGAAGGCACCTATGGTATTGCTGCAAATGCCAACACGATGCATCCGCAGTTCCAAGGTACAGGGCGTTCGGGCAATTTTATGATTATCAATGGTAATGAGCCTGAGAATCCTGTTCTAAGTTTCAGCACTGTAGGTGCAACATGCAGTGCAAACAATGGTTCAGTTAACCTAACAGTGACTAATTTTACAATTCCAATATCGTATGCTTGGACTGGCCCGAATGGTTTCGTTGCATCTTCGCAAGATATTAATGGGTTAGCTGCAGGCCAATACAATGTTTCTGTAACCAGTGGTGCATGTACACAAACCGGTTCTGCTACGGTAGGTTTTACCAATCTGCCTACACTTGCTTTAAATGCTGTTCCGGCTTCATGCGGAAGTGATAATGGCTCGGTTGATTTAACGATTACCGGAGCCACAAACCCAACTGTTGCTTGGGCAGGGCCTGACGGATTCACAGCTTCAACAGAGGATATCGCGAATCTTTCTGAAGGCCTGTACAATGTTACTGTAACTTCAGGGAATTGTGTTGTTGAAGATTCTATTGCTGTAGCTGTAGATCAACCTCAATTGGCTTTCGATATTACGCCTTCATCTTGCTCTGGTACCGATGGTTCAGTTGATTTAACTGTTACCAATGCAAGTAATCCAACATTCAGTTGGAGTGGTCCGGATGGTTTTACTGCTACTACAGAAGATATATCTGATTTGCCAGAAGGTGAGTATGTGGTTACGGTAACGGATGGCGAGTGTGTTGTAGAGGGCACTGCCTCGGTTAATTCGACTGCTCCTGTAATTTCATTCAATACAATTCAACCATCATGCAACAACGATAATGGTTCAATCGCTCCACTTATTTCCGGCGGTCAGGCTCCTTACACTTTTGCATGGAGCGGCAGTATCTTAGCTACTGATAGTTTGCTCGAGAACCTTAGCGACGGCAGCTACGATTTGGCAGTTACCGATGCGAATGGTTGTGAGGCTACTGCTTCTGTTACGTTGAATAATACTGGTGTGCCATCAATTATCGGTACTCCATCCAATCCTGAATGCGGTCTTGATAATGGATCTATTACCGTGTCAATTACCGGTGGCGCTTTACCATATTCAATCTTATGGACACCGAATGGTTCGACTGATGCTACAATTTCCAATTTAGGCGTTGGTACATATACTATATTGGTTACAGACGCTTCAGGCTGCGAAACAACCAGCGAATTCACATTAACAAATAGCAACGCACCTGAAATTGCTTCAGTGGTTTCGAACTCTTCGTGCGGTGAATCTACGGGTTCAATAGATATTACCGTTACAAACGGTTCTGATAATTACACATATGTGTGGTCTGGCAATGGTGTAGTTGCAAATACTGAAGATCAGAATGGTTTAGCAGCAGGGTTTTATACAGTTTTGGTTACGGATACTGAAACAGGTTGCGAGGCAACATCATCTATCGAAATTATTAATGGAAATGCGCCATTGTTATCTCTCATATCTATAGGTACCTTGTGCGGAGATAATTCCGGTTCAATTAATATGACTGTTACGAATGCAGTTAATCCAACCTTTACTTGGACAGGTCCAAATGGATTTACCGCTACAACCGAAGATATTAGTGGGCTTTCGACCGGTGTTTATAGCGTTACTGTAACCGATGGCGATTGTGAGGTTACAGCGTCTGCAACAGTTAGTGCAACGAAATCTGTTTGGAGTCAGAACGTAAATTTGGTCGCGGGTAGTCAATATGATTTCCAGATTTTTGCACAAAATGTAAACCCGGCATCTCCTGCACAATTGCGGATTTATGTTGGTGAAAATTCGTTAGGATTATTTTCACCTGTAGGATTGGCTGTTTGGGCAGAGTTTTCGGCATCGTTTACCGCAACTTCAACCGGATTAACAGAAGTTAAAGTTGTAAACGAAAGCTTGGCTTCCGGAGGTAATGATTTTGGTTTGGATGACATTAGCCTTATTGAGGTTTGTCCGGCAAGTCCACCTCCTGGTTCTACATGTGGAACAAATATTATAGTCAATGGTGGGTTTGAATCCGGAAATACTGATTTCTTGTCTCAGTACACATTTGTTGCTAACGGACCTTCTAATAATGAATTGATTCCTGCAGGCACATATAGCGTGGCGCCGAATGCAGCCCAGCTTCATCCTCAGTTTACGGGAACAGGTCGCTCGGGTAATTTCATGGTAGTTAATGGAAACATACCTGTTAATCCAGTTTTAAGTTTCGCTACCATTGGAGCATCTTGCAGCGAAAACAATGGTTCGATTAATCTTTCAGTTACCAATCTTACAAATCCGGTATCCTATGCATGGACAGGCCCCGATGGTTTTACAGCAACTACTCAGGATATTAATAACCTTGCCGGTGGAACATATAATGTTATCGTTAACAGCGGCGGTTGTACGCAAAGTGGTTCTGCAACAGTAACCATTACGAATTTACCTGAGTTGGCTTCAATTGTAACGCCAGCTGGTTGCCAATTGTCTAATGGTTCGATTGATCTTTCAATTACAAACGCTACAAGTCCAACTATTTCTTGGTCGGGTCCAGATGGATTTACTGCAACAACCGAGGACATAGCAAATCTTGCCGAAGGTTCTTACATTGTAACTGTTACTCAGGGAACATGCGTTGTTTCAGATACGATAGAGGTTATTACGGATGAACCTACTCTTTCATTTGTTAGCCAGCCTACCTCTTGTGCGGCTTCAAACGGCTCAATTGATTTAACGATTGACAATGCAAACAATCCAACATTTAGTTGGATTGGCCCCGACGGGTTCACTGCTACTACCGAAGATTTAAGTGACCTCGCAGAAGGTACATATACTGTAACGGTAACCGATGGCGATTGTGTAGTAGAAGGTACTGCAACAATTGGAGTTGATGAGCCAAGCTTGGAGTTAACTGCTACATCAACTTCTTGCGGTGGCAATACCGGTTCTATTGATTTAACAGTAACCGATGGTGTTAATCCAACATTCAGCTGGAGTGGTCCT
This sequence comes from Bacteroidia bacterium, assembly GCA_046303595.1. Classification (GTDB taxonomy): domain Bacteria; phylum Bacteroidota; class Bacteroidia; order M30B66; family M30B66; genus CAMCXT01. The sequence continues at coordinate 3,246 of JBKCFX010000034.1, read as the reverse complement.
GATGGATTCACTGCTACTACAGAAGATTTAAGTGGACTCGCAGAAGGTACATATACTGTAACGGTAACTGATGGTGCTTGTGTTGTTGAAGGTACTGCAACCATTGAAGTTGATGAACCAAGCTTAGAACTTACGGCTACTTCAAGTTCTTGCGGTAGCAATACCGGTTCTATCGATTTAACAGTAACCGATGGTGTTAATCCAACATTCAGCTGGAGTGGTCCTGATGGATTCACTGCAACTACAGAAGATTTAAGTGGTTTGGCTGAAGGCATATATACAGTGACAGTAACCGATGGTGCTTGTGTTGTTGAAGGTACTGCAACAATTGAAGTTGATGAACCAAGTTTAGAACTAACGGCTACATCAAGTTCTTGCGGTGGCAATACCGGTTCTATTGATTTAACAGTAACTGATGGTGTTAATCCAACATTCAGCTGGAGTGGTCCTGCTGGATTCACTGCAACTACTGAAGATTTAAGTGGTCTAGCTGAAGGTACATATACTGTAACGGTAACCAATGGCAGTTGTGTTGTTGAAGCCTCAGCTACTGTTGATACCAATGATCCGGACCTCACCTTCGCAACCACCACACCAACATGTGGAGCATCTGAAGGCGCTGTTGATCTTTCTGTGACCAATGCGAGTGCGCCAAGTTTCAGCTGGACTGGACCAAACGGCTTTACAGCTACCACAGAAGATATCTCTGGATTAGCTGCCGGTAGCTATGTGGTTACAGTAAACGAAGGGACGTGTGAAGTAATAGACTCAGTAACAATTGTAAATTCCGACGGGCCAACAGCATCAATTGCAGCATCTACCGAGACCGTTTGTCTTGGCGAAGATGTTGAATTGACAATCACATTTACTGGAACGGCTCCTTACACCTTTACCTACACCGACGGAACCACACCGATTACTATTTCTGGATATGATGCCGATCAATATGTGCTTACTGTAAATCCAACCTCAACAGTTACCTATACATTAACAGATCTAATTTCTGATGCAAATCCTGATTGTGAAGGAAGCTTTACAGTTGCATCTGTAACAATTTCTATTTCAAGTTCACCAACTGCACCGAGCATCACAGCAGCCGGAGCAACAGAATTCTGCCAAGGCGGTTCTGTTGTGCTAACATCCAGTGCAGGAACAGGAAATGTTTGGAATATTTCAGGGCCTGATCAGTTTAGTCAATCAATTACCGTAACAGAAGCAGGCTCCTATTTTGTAACTGTTATAAATGAATTTGGTTGTCTTGATACATCGAACGTGATTGATGTAGATGTTCTTCCAACTGGTGTTGAAGTTGAGTTCACCGATACAACTGTTTGTGCCGGAACATCCATTCAATTGGTTGCAAATGGAGGTGATTCTTATTTGTGGAGTCCTTCTGTTTACCTCAGCACGATTTTAAGCGGAACAACCACCTGTACACCGTTCGAAACTACAACATATGTTGTTACAAGTACAAACGAATGTGGAACGGGCAGCGATACGGTTACCGTAACTGTAACCCCTATTGCTTCTTCAAATCTTGGCGAAGATTTAACCTTATGTCAAAATGCACCTTTAACGCTTTCTGTGCCATTTGAAGAAGGTGTTACCTACAACTGGGGTCCATTAGAAGCAATTACAGGGCAATCTGATAGTTCGGTTGCGGTAATTAATACATCGGCAAGTACTGCAGTAATTCTTCAAACAACCAATACCAATGGATGTATTTTCACCGATACTGTATCTATCAACATCGAAGTTCCAACGGAAGCATTCAATATCTCAGCTGAAGGTTCAACAACATTCTGCCAAGGCGATAGTTTAGTACTTCAAGCTACTACCGGAAATTTGGTAACTTGGAGCAATGGTCTTGAGAATTTTGATGCGATTCTTGTAACTGAATCAGGTGATTATTATGCAGTATACAATGGTTCCAACTGTCCGGTATATTCCGATACAATATCTGTAACGGTTACTCCTTTGCCTTCTGCTTCTATATTGGCTGAAAGCGGATTAACGGTTTGCGAAGGAACATGTGTTACGCTTTTATCTGCTGATGCCGATAACAATGCATGGAACTTGGCCGATGGAACTAGTTCTACAGAAGCGTCAATTAATGCTTGCGTTAATGGTTGGTATGTATTGAGCCGCACCATAGATGCGTGTACAGCATCCGATTCTGTCTTTGTAACTGTTTTACCTCAAATAAATGAACCGGTCATTACGCTCGATGGTTCTGATGTAATTTGTGAAGGGCAATCCACATCCACATTGATTAGTAGTTATGCGACGGGGAATCAGTGGTTACTCAATGGCCAACCGATTCAGGGGGCAACATCAAATACACTTGTGATTAGTGTTGGTGGAACCTACTCTGTTCAGGTAAATTCTGCAGCGGGTTGTTCAGGAACATCCGCTACTATTGAAATATTGCAAAAATCAACCGACCCAATTGAAATATCTGCAGCAGATACAGTTGTTTGTAACGATGAACAAATTAGCATTTTGTTGTCTGCAACTCCTGGGTTTGTAAGCTATACATGGTTTGGAAATGGTGAAGCTGGTGAAACATACACGGCAACTTACCTAGGAGAGTATTCAGTAGTAGGGATAAATGAAGATGGTTGTCAATCGACCGACTATATCACCATTGTTGGAAATATACCTTTCGAAGTTGAAGCGGTTAGTCCTATTCTTTATGATGACTTTAACGTATCGTATGCAGGTGCAGAAGATGGTTCTATTAATGTAGATGTGAGCGGTGGATCCGGAATCTTTACCTATTCTTGGTCTAACGGTTCTACTGCCGAAGATTTAACCGGTCTTTCTGGAGGCGACTACACGCTAACCGTAACAGATGATCAAGGTTGTAGTATTGTTAGCACTGTTAATGTGAAAGAGCCTGGTTTAATTCAACTGCCAAATGGTTTCACTCCGAATGGTGATGGTTTCAATGATTTCTATGTAATACGAGGAATTCAGGGCTATGAAGGAAACCAGATGAATGTATTCAACCGTTGGGGAAGTTTGGTTTACAGTGCAAAAGATTATCAGAATAATTGGGACGGAACTTCAAACGATGGAAACCTTTTACCTGATGGCACGTACTTCATCGTCGTAAATCTTAATAAAGAAGGTTTTGACAATGTTCAATCGTCTATAGATCTCAAGAGAAATTAACTTTTAATCCCGAATCTCAATCAAAAACAAATAAAATGAAGAGAATAGCTACAGTGATCGGTATGCTGG
>JBKCFX010000033.1:0-7937 GCA_046303595.1 Bacteroidia bacterium | reverse complement strand
AATCAAGGGTAAAATAGAATAACCCAAGCCTGCAATTATGGCTTGCTTAACTGCTTCATTGCTGGTTAGTTCCATGCTTTTAACGAAACTAATGTTGTGCTTATTAAAAAATGCTTCAACCGTATGCCGCGTTCCCGAACCCGCTTCGCGGAAAATTAGCGGTAAGGTGTTAAAGAGTTTGATTGTTGGTTTTTGATCTATTAATTCATTTTTCTTTCCGACCAATACCAATTTGTTTTTTAACAGAGTTAGTTGTTCCAAACCAATGTTTTCGGGCATCACAGAAACCAAACTGAAATCGACCTCGTTTTTTTCGAGGTTTTCCAACACTTTGGTTTTGTTGGTTACATCCATCTGCAATTCGATGTTCGGATGCAGCTTTAAAAAATCGCTCAGGAAATACGGCATAATGTATTTACCGGTCGAAACAACTGAAATTTTAATTTTCCCGGCCAAAACGCCTTTGTGCAATTTCGAACGGAATTGAATATGCTCCATTTCTGAAATGATAACCTCAGCTGCACGAACAATCTCGCGCCCGAATTCGGTAATAAATATTTTTCGGCCTACCAATTCGGTGAGCGGAATGTCGAATTGTTGCTGAAAATTTTTCAGTTGAATCGATACGGCAGGTTGGGTTAAATGCAGCTCTTCTGCGGCTTTGGTAATGCTTCCGTGCCGGGCAATGTGTGTAAAAATGCGGAGCTGGTTTAAGGTGTAATTCATAAAACAAACTTATGAATTACATTTTAACTATAAATAAAAAACAATGGTCTTACTTGCCCAATTTTGCAAAAAAAAAAATTATGACACGTATAACTGTTGCTAAAGGAGATGGCATTGGTCCTGAAATCATGGACGCCACGCTCAAGATTTTATTTGCCGCCGGCGCGAAAATCGAAATCGATGAAATCGAAGTAGGTGAGAAGGTTTATCTTTCGGGAAATACTGCCGGTATTGCCAAAGAAAGCTGGGATGTAATTCGCAGGAACAAAATATTTTTAAAAGCGCCAATTACCACGCCCCAAGGTGGAGGATATAAAAGCTTGAACGTTACCACGCGTAAATTTCTCGGTTTGTATGCCAATATCCGTCCATGCATGAGTTTACATCCGTATGTGGCAACAAAGCATCCTAAAATGGATATCGTAATTGTGCGCGAAAACGAAGAAGATTTGTATGCCGGAATCGAGCACCAGCAAACCGACGAAGTTATTCAGTGCCTTAAATTGATTAGCCGTCCCGGTTGCGAGAAAATCGTTCGTTACGCTTTCGAATATGCCCGTCAGTACAAGCGTAAAAAAGTTACGTGCTTTACGAAAGACAATATCATGAAGCAAACCGATGGCTTGTTTCATCAGGTGTTTGATGAAATTGCCAAGGAATATCCGGAAATTGAAAACGAACACTGGATTATCGACATCGGAGCCGCTAAAATGGCCGATACACCCGAAGCATTCGATGTAATCGTAATGCCAAATCTCTATGGTGACGTATTGTCGGATGTGGCTGCGCAAATTGCAGGTTCGGTTGGTCTTGCCGGTTCTGCAAACATCGGTGCCGAATGTGCGATGTTCGAAGCCATTCATGGTTCAGCACCGCGTCGTGCCGGTCAAAATATGGCCAATCCGTCGGGATTGTTGCAGGGCGCCATTTTGATGCTCAATCACATCGGACAGGCCGATATTGCTGAAAAAATTCAGAACGCATGGCTCAGAACAATCGAAGAAGGAATTCACACCTACGATGTATACAAAGAGGATGTAAGCTCGCAAAAAGTTGGTACACGCGAGTTTGCTGATGCTGTAATTGCCCGTTTGGGACAAAAGCCGGAGAAGCTTCAGGCTGTTACATACAATACCCGCGAGGCATTTGTGCTTCCGCAGTATCAGCGTAAAGCCCCTGCAAACAAAGAACTGGTTGGGGTTGACGTGTTTGTACATTGGAGTGGAATGGATGCGAATGCGCTTGCGGCGAAGATTCACCAACTCGATACCGATGGTGTTAAGTTGTCGATGATTACAAATCGTGGCGTGAAAGTGTATCCCGACGGATTTCCGGAGACATTCTGCACAGACCATTGGCGTTGCCGATTCAAGCCAATCGACGAGCGTCTCTTAACCAAAGATGAAATTATAAGCCTCTTGACGCGTGCAAATTCGCTCGGAATCGACACCATAAAAACCGAAAACCTATATGCTTTCGACGGAAAACCGGCTTACTCGCTCGGACAAGGACAGTAATGAGTACGTTTCAAGCAACGCTGTCTTAATGGACGGCGTGTTTGAAACAAACGATGCACTCGATCTCATTGCTTCAATGTATCAACAGAAGGTGCGTTTTCACGAATCGAAAATTCATCATTCCGATTCGGAAGAAGACATCAAGCTGCGCGAAGAGAAAATAAAAGCGCTGCAACTGCAACTTGGTAAACTTCGCTCTATGATGCAGGGAAGCAGCAAGGTGCAGGTTCATGCCGAATTTACGGTGCACATGCTATGACCTGGTTTAACAACCGGAAACTGCTAATTGCAACGCAACACGGAAAAGAAAAGGCTATTGCTCCTTTGATGGAGCAGGCCTTTTCTCTGTTTTGTACCTTGCCTCGGAATTTCGATTCGGATGCCTTTGGCACCTTCAGCGGCGAAATTGAACGCAAGAATAATCCGCTCGAAACAGCACGCGTAAAAGGTCGCGAGGCTGCGCGGCAAAACAAGGCCGATTTGGTTATAAGCAGTGAAGGTTCATTTGGGCCGCATCCACATCTTTATTTTCTTCCGTTTAACCAGGAAATATTGCTGCTTCAAGATTTGAAAAATGGCTTCGAAATCCACGTAGCCGAGTCGAGCACAGAGACAAATTTTGCCGCCGAATCCATTTCAAGCGAAAGCGAATTGAAAAATTTTGCAAAGCGCATTGGTTTTCCCGAGCATGGAATCATTTTAAAAGACAAAGCAGCGGCATTCAAATCTTGTATTAAAGGCATACACGACGAAGAAACCTTGCTTAAGTCGTTCCATTCAATTTGGTCGGAACACGGCTTGGTGCATGCCGAAACCGATATGCGGGCGCATTTCAATCCTACGCGCATGCAGGTTATAAAACAAGCTTGCGAAAAATTGGTTATGCGCATGCAGAATAACTGTGCACAATGTGGGTTGCCCGGATTCGGTGAAGTTTCGTTTGTAGCGGGTTTGCCATGCGCATGGTGTGCTAATCCAACCCGTCTTCCATTGAAAAAGGAAATTTCGTGTCTGCATTGCACGTATACCGAAACACAAATGTATCCCGCCGGAGACACAAGTGATGCCGGAAATTGCGATGCCTGCAATCCTTAATACGCTTCGACCTGTAGCCTCGAGCTAATATGTCAGGTGCCCGAAGGTTGAAACGAGTTGCTGTTTTTCTATCTTTAGCCTGTGAAACACATCCGTAGAATTGCTGTGTATTGTGGCGCAGCAGCAGGTAATTCGTCCGAATACAGACAGATCGCTGAACAAACCGGAGCAATCATGGCCAGTTTGGGCTATGATTTAGTTTATGGCGGCGGCAAGGTTGGCATTATGGGCATTGTAGCCGATGCGATGTTGCAGGCCGGCGCAAAGGTAACCGGTGTAATTCCTCATTTTTTATTCAACTTGGAAGTGGGGCACGAAGGCATAACAGAACTCATTAAAGTGGAAACCATGCACGAGCGCAAAATGCGGATGTTCGAGCTCTCTGATGCTTTTTTGGCCTTACCAGGAGGATTTGGAACGATGGAAGAACTCTTCGAAATGCTTACTTGGGCGCAGCTAGGACTTCACAACAAGCCCATCTGCGTGCTCAATTGCTTCGGCTTTTATGATGGATTGGAGGATCAAGTAAATCGCATGGAAGAAAGTGGTTTTCTTCACAAAGAAACGAAGGCGCTGCTTCATTTTGCCGAAACACCATCCGAAGCCATCTCATACCTCAGCGAAGCGCATTTGCCCGAACGCCGCGAAATTTTAACGAAACGCAATACCTAAATCGATATACCATGAATCAGGCTCACATTCATTTATTGTTCAACCATTTTCCCATAATCGGTTCCATTATCGCTGTATTGGTTCTTTTGGCAGGAATGATTTTGAAGAACCAGACCGTACGTTATGTTGCATACGGACTTTTTGTTTTTACACTTATTACAACGGTTCCGGCTTTTCTAACGGGCGAAGGTGCCGAAGAAATTGTAGAATCGTATCCGGGCGTTTCGCACGACATAATTCACGAACACGAAGAAGGTGCAGAAGCAGCACTTTGGCTGATGGTTATCTCAGGAATTTTGGCCGGTATAGTCTTTTTTCTGGAGCAAAGTGCGAATCAACTGGCTTCCAAAATTCGCATTGCCCTGCTCGCAATGGCACTGGCGAATGTGCTTTTTATGGCCAGGGCTGGAAATTCGGGCGGAAAAATTCGTCACCCCGAACTGAGCGGGACGGCAATTGTGGCTCAACCCGATTCAAGCGAAGAAATAAAAGAGAAAGAAGAACACGATTAATCGAGCGCATTGCGTTTGCCTTTACGCCCGAATTGCCGTAGGTTTGGCGTCTCAAACTTTTGAAATTTCATGAAACTGCTCGAAAATAAAGTTGCGCTTATAACGGGTGCTACCCGCGGAATAGGAAGAGGTCTTGCGCATCGTTTTGCCGAAGAAGGCGCGCATGTTGCGTTTACATATATGTCGTCGGAACAAAAAGCGCGCGATCTCGAAAATGAACTTGCTGCCATGGGCGTTAAGGCAAAAGGCTACCATTCGGATGCAGCTATCTTTAGTGCCGCCGAAGGACTTGTTGCGCAAGTGCTGGCCGATTTTGGCGACCTCCACATTGTGGTGAACAATGCCGGAATTACCAAAGACGGTTTACTGATGCGCATGAGCGAGGAACAATGGGATGCCGTAATTCAAACGAATCTGAAATCGGTGTTCAACCTCACGAAAGCGGCCATTAAACCGATGCTGAAAAATCGGTCTGGTGTGTTCATTAACATGAGCTCTGTTGTAGGCGGAGGAGGTAATGCCGGTCAAGCTAATTATGCCGCTTCAAAAGCCGGTATCGAAGGATTTACGAAATCTGTTGCACAGGAACTGGGCTCCAGGAACATTCGAAGCAATGCCATTGCGCCGGGCTTTATTGAAACCGAAATGACTGCAGAACTCAGCGAAGATGTCCGTAAGCAGTGGGCCGACAGTATTCCATTGAAACGCGGGGGAACTCCGCTCGATGTGGCCAATGTAGCAGTATTTTTAGCTTCAGAAATGTCGGCATACGTAAACGGACAAGTCATCAACGTATGCGGTGGCATGCGCATGTAATACAGTTATAATCTCGGGAGACGATCGGTGAAGTTCGAATTTGTATATCAGTATCCTGCCTGGTTTATTTTAATTTGCCTGGGGTGCGGTGCGCTTTATGCATGGTTGCTTTACCGTAAAAACACGGCATTCAAAGAGCAAAGCATCTGGTTGGTTCGCAGCCTTACTGCCCTTCGTTTCCTGAGCGCATTCTTACTTAGTTTACTCCTTTTCGCGCCCTTGCTTCGGTTGGTAAGTCGTACCGTCGAAAAGCCGATTATCGTTCTGTTGCACGACAATTCGGCTTCGGTTAAAACGCCGCGCGACAGTGCATTTCTGCGCGGCCAATGGCCTGGAATTTTAAATACACTCGAAAGTGAACTCAGCGAGCAATACGAATTCAGAAAATATACCTTCGATAAAACACTGAACGATAGTTTTGCGTTGAATTTTGAAGGAAAAGAAACCGATATATCGGCTGCATTGCGCGAGATCAATACGCGGTATGTGAACCGAAATGTAGGGGCAATCATTCTCGCAAGCGATGGCATTTTCAACAAGGGAACGAGTCCGTTGTATGTGCCCAATGAATTGCATGCGCCCATTTACAGCATTGCGCTGGGCGATACAGCTGTAAAGCGCGACATACTCATAAAACAGGTGAATCACAACCAGCTTGCATACTTAAACAATACTTTTCCGGTAGAGATTTCGGTTGATGCACGCAAGTTTAATGGTGCCAATACCGTTTTGGAACTTTACAAAGAAGGTACACTGATAGAAAGTAGGCCATTGGTAATTAAAGGCAATGCATATTTTGTTACGGAATCATTCCGCCTTACAGCCGATAAGCCCGGGATTTTAAAACTCCGTGCGGTGGTAAAGCCTGTTGGTGGCGAATTTACTACGGCAAACAACCAGCGCGATTTCTTTGTTGAAGTGCTCGATGCGCGGCAAAAAATACTGATCCTTGCCGACGCTCCACATCCCGATTTGGCAGCTATTCGTTTTGCACTGCAATCGAACGATAATTATGAAGTTAACGTAAGCCTTGCCGATAAATTTAACGAGTCGCTGAAGCCATATAGCCTTGTAATCGCGCATCAATTGCCATCGAACCGAAATGCAGCACAAAATCTCATGGCGGCATTGCGATCGGAGAATAAGCCTGTTTGGTTCATCGTCGGAACAAATTCAGCCATGCAACAACTGAATGGAGCTCAGAATGTGCTTCAGTTCAACGCGAATCGTGGCGGTTCGAACGATGTGCAGGCAAGGACAAATACAAATTTTGCCTTGTTTGTATTGAATGAAACCTGGCAGAGTTTGGCCGGTAACCTTGATCCGTTGCAGGTTCCAAACGCATCGATCAATAACAAAGGGCAGGCTGCGGTGTTGTTTACGCAGCGCATTGGTATGGTCGATACGCAATATCCATTGTTTGCATTTGGCAACGATCCGCAACGCAAAGAAGCTGTGTTGTGTGGCGAAGGCATCTGGCGTTGGCGAATGGGTTTGTTTACGCGCACCAAATCGCATGATTTGTTCGATGATCTTATTTCGAGGGTGGTTCAATATTTAAGCGTGCGTGCCGAGAAACGCAACTTGCGTATTACCGCCAAAAACAGCTACGCCGAAAACGAATCCTTGCTTTTTGAGGCCGAGGTGTATAACGCGTCATACGAATTAATCAATACGCCCGATGTGCAGATTGAACTGAAGAACGAAAACGGAAAGACGTTTCCATTTACATTCACACGCGTTGGAAAAGCGTATCGACTCGATGCCGGGATGTTTCCTGCGGGCGAATATAGTTATGCAGCAAATACGAACGTTGGCGGACAATCGTATAGTGCCGGAGGACGATTTATTGTAAAGCCCGTTGTGGCCGAAATCATCAACACCACTGCCGATCATGGGTTGATGAATACACTTGCACAACGCAACAAAGGAAAAATGGTCTTGCCTGCACAGGCGAATCAGTTGGTGCAGTACATTTCATCAAACGAAGAAATAAAGCCGGTATCGCAAAGTGAAACCAAGGTCGAAGAACCGATTAAACTCGGATGGATTTTCGTGTTGATCTTCTTATTGCTTTCGGCAGAATGGTTTGTAAGGCGAAGGAGTGGCGCTTATTGATAGCGCGAAAAATAATTCAGCACTTTAAACGTGTGGCTTGCGGTTGATACTTTACGCATGGCTCCGTTAGCATCAAAATAAGCTAAATTGCCGGTGAGTGTAACCGGACTTAATTCTGCATCGTCGGGAGGGCGTAAACCTATGGTATAGCGCACGGTATCTTTGAGCGGAAAATCGAGCCATACCAATTGAAATTCTTTTGATGCGCCAATAACAGAAGCTTCTCGACTGTCGTAGGGTGCTTCGGCTTTCCAATTGGCAGGAAGCAGCATCGAGAAACGAACCGGGCCATTCATTTCACCGCGCACAATTTCGATTTTTAAAGCTGAGGTATAGCCGGGTCTGGCAACTTCGCCACCGCTTAAACGAAGCGATTGCGCAATGGTATTGATTGACAAACCAAGCATCAAACCGAACATTACAACCTTATTGTTTCTCGAGCACATAGATTTTTGCCTTTTGAAGTAAATCGAGTCGTTCT
>JBKCFX010000032.1:0-2316 GCA_046303595.1 Bacteroidia bacterium | reverse complement strand
CCGGCCGACCACGTAAATGCACTTTTTTGTGTTTGGCGGTCAATTAAATTGTTGTCGTTGGTTGTGGTAAAATACCGTTGCGGAGAATTGTCATACACCGCCGTGCTTGTCCAAAGTGCATTGAATCCGCCGAGAATATCAATATAGGGCTTAACGTAACGCAGTGGTGCCTGAAAACGCACCATCGCATGTCCGTTTAAAATGTGATTGTTCATTCGGAATTCTAATGGAATAACCAAAGGCTCGAAACCTTGTATCGGGATTCCATTGGCTGTAATTTCTGCAGTTAAGGTTTCATTAACGCGTTGGCCACCGGCATGCAAATAAGTAATTCCGCCACCAAATAAAATCGGAATATGGCGGGAAGGCTGGTGAAGTATGTTAAATGTACCACCGAAGGGTAGGGAAGTCGTTGTTTCTTTGTAATTGTACATCGGAATTCCCATCGTTAAATTCAAATCTCCGTAGGTGTTACTTCGTTTTTTGGGAGGCTGCTTGGGAGCCGGATTGTTCTGACTGAATGCAATTTGTGTGAAGAGGATTGTAAATACAAGGAGTAAACGAAAGCTCATATGGATAGTTTTTTCGGCTAACATAAAAATTGTGCCAAGTATCTAACAAAAATAGAGCTTTCTGTTAATTGCATTAGAAAGATTGCTGTTCAAAAATTTAACACAGTGTTGGAGAATATTTCAACCAACATCGAAACAAGAAATAAATATACTTGTTACATTTGCCGATTGAAGGATATGTATATGAACCCGAAAGTGCCCAAATTTTTCCCCCTCGCATTGGCTATCGCTATCGCCTGTATTTTTCGTCTTATTCCGCATTATCCCAATTTTACGCCCATGGCCGCCATCGCTCTGATGGGTGGCGCATACATTACGTCAGGTTTTTGGCGGTTTGCTGTTCCACTTTTGGCCATGATAGTTTCAGATTACATTACGGTTACAACGATAAACGCTCAGTGGATCACACCAGCCGAATATTTCACATCACCCGAAACATTGCTGGTTTATTTTTCTGTTGCACTGATGACGGCAATCGGCATTTGGTACGGAAAAAATAAACAAAGCCTGTTATCCGGCTCACAAGCAGCACGTTTAGGATTTGCTTCGTTCGGAAGTGCACTCGTTTTCTTTCTGGTAAGTAATTTCGGTACTTGGATTTCAGGGCATGGACTTGAAATGACTTTCTCAGGTTTGATGGGAACTTATGCCTTGGGTATTCCGTTTTTTGGTTACACCATATCCGGTAGTGTGGTTTATTCGTTCCTGTTCTTCGGTTTATTAGAACTTGGTATGCAACGCTGGCCCATTTTGGCTCGCCAGACTGTTAAATAAAACTTATCATGTTCAGCTATTGGGAACAATCAACCTGGCTGGAAAACATCGATTATTGCATTGTTGGCAGCGGAATAGTTGGTCTTACTGCTGCTTTACATTTACGCAAGAACGCTCCAAAAGCACGAATAGTTGTTGTTGAACGATCTGTTTTACCCAACGGAGCCTCGACAAAGAATGCCGGTTTTGCTTGCTATGGAAGCCTCTCGGAATTGGTCGCCGATTCTCGCAAAATGCCTTTTCAGGAGGTTATTCAACTTATTGAGAAACGGTATAATGGTTTTCAGCTTCTACGAAGTGAATTGGGCGATGCCGCCATCGAACTTGAACTATTGGGAGGGTACGAGGTTTTTCGTCAAGCAGAAAAAGTCAGCTATGAAGAGGCTTGCACCTTTATGGAACAATTCAACCGGGCTTTGAAAGAGTTTATACCGGGCGAGGCTGTCTATTCGGATGCTACACATAGAATCGGAGAAATGGGATTGAAGCATGTCAACGCGATGGTGTTTAACCGAGCAGAAGGACAAATCAACACCGGTAAGATGATGGATGCACTGATTCGAAAAGTGCAGCAATTGAACATAACCATGCTGTTTGGCTTGCCTGTTTTGGAGCTTGTGGATGAAGGAACGCAGATGCAAATCAAAACCCAAGAAGGAAATATTAAAGCATCTAAGGTTGTTATTGCAACAAATGGATTCGCTTCGCAATTTCTGCCCGAATTGGATGTGAAGCCGGCGCGCGCGCAGGTGCTCGTTACCTCTGAAATCAAAGATTTACGGTTAAAGGGTGCCTTTCATCTCGATGAAGGGTATTATTACTTCAGAAATGTAGGGAAGCGCGTTTTACTTGGTGGCGGGCGAAACCTTGATTTTGAGGGCGAAACAACTACTTCGCACGAAATAACCTTTCAAATACAAGAAAAATTAGAAGAACTACTTCAGCACATGATTCTACCCGGAAAGCAATA
>JBKCFX010000031.1:0-3911 GCA_046303595.1 Bacteroidia bacterium | reverse complement strand
AATAACTTCGGAAACATCTTATTAAACACTACCAATAAATCGGAAGCCGCCGTTGGCTATGGAACGCTTTACGGCGACATGTGCGGGGGCTTATCGGTTTTGGGCGATGTATTCAAAACGCGTGTCTACCAATTGGCACGGCACATCAACCGCGAGCGCGAAATCATCCCACAAAACACCATCTACAAAGCACCAAGCGCAGAACTACGGCCCGACCAAAAAGATTCCGATTCTCTTCCCAACTACGATGTGCTCGATGCGATTCTCGAAGGCATGATCGAATTCCGCCTATCGGCAAATGAACTAATACAAAACGGACACGATGCCGATCTAGTTAACCGAATTACCACCTTGGTTCGAAACAGCGAATACAAACGCTATCAGATGGCTCCCGTGCTAAGGGTTACACGAAAAGCCTTTGGCCCCGGACGAAGAGTTCCACTTGTAGCAAGCTATTAAAACCCAATGGTAAGCTGAACCGCAGTTGTACGGGGCTGCTCAATCGACATCGGACGTAAGGCATATTCCTCATTTAGCAAATTGTTTACGACAAATGCTAACGAAAAGCCCTCTTTAACTTTATACATTAACCGCGCATCCATCACCCAAACACCTTTATTATTGGCTTCGCGGTAAGCTTTTAAGCCTGGAGCAGGTTGGCCTAAAAGAGGCAATAGCTCATCTAAATCTTCAAAGATTTTGTCGACATTGTTCATGAAACTATTGTAACGAGCGCTGTAGCCAAGCGTCCACTTTTTGTACGTCCATTCAACATCGGCTTTGAATAGATGCTGAAAACGATATTTTAGGAGATAATTGCTCGAATCTGATGAAGACAAGGCATAAGTCAATGGCTTGTTCCCAAGTTTAACCGGATAATCTCTGTTGGGCTCCAACGAAATCGGTAAAGTATACGTGTAGCCGGCCAGCAATGAAAAACCATGTTTACCAATATTGCCCTGACCTGCAATGGATGCATCCCAACCGGTAACTTTTGTTTTACCAATGTTCAACGATGCAAAACCCAACCCAAAAAGTTTCGTTGGGTCGGGCGGACCAAACTGACCAAAATTGAATTCAATGTTGTCTTCGAAATGCTGCTCGAAATACACCACATCAAGATATCCTTTAAATGCCCCAATTTTAAATCCTTGTTTAATGCCCACTTCTGCATTCCACGAGCTTTCTGATTTTAAACTATCATTGGGATAGATTTGAATTGGCCCTACCTGGGTGCGAATGTATTTCTCGGCCATGGTCGGAAAGCGGTATCCCTGTCCGAACGAAGCACGCAGAAACGATACCGTGTGAAGCTTCAAGTTCATCCCGGCGCGAAAAACCGGACGGCCTTCACTGCTGGTTTCAAGGCTGTCGGTGGAAGAAAAACGTGGTTTACTAATCGTGAAATGCTCGTAGCGGGCTCCGGCATTCAAGGTGAGGCGATCGAAAAATGTTCGCTCAAGTTGCACGTAAGCCGCAAGATTACGATTAAACGATTTCGCCTCTAGGTCGACCGTATCGCTCAAATTGCCTTTGTATAAATCCGAGGTTCCGAATGTATATGAATGGAGCGCTCCGGCGGTAAATAGCAAACCTTTGGCAATTCCGTTTTCAACATTTTTTTGCACTTGGTATTCGTTATACACCAAATCGCTTTTGTTGCCCTGGTTGTTATCGTTGTTGTTGTTGAGGTGAAAAATACGGTTGCGCAGACTGTGTCGAAAGCCTTTTTTACCGAGATAGTTTAAGAACGGATCTACATAAAACACATCTTGCAGTGTTAATGTATTTGAGCCGGGATACGAGCGGTACATTCCAGGTCCGGCATTATACCAAATTAGGGTTCCGGTTGAGCGTGAGTACATGGCATTGAGGTTTACGCCAAAATTGAGCCCTTCGATTTTCTTACTTCGATAGCGGAGATTCATGTTCATCCGCGCTCGGTTTTCGAACTCACCCCGTTGCTCGGCCAACGGATTAAATGTGGTGTCTGTTACATTAACAGGCTGAGAGCCTTTGTAGCCATTGTCGTTAAACAAATTCCCTCCAATAACCAAATCGAGATTTCCGATTTGCCGCGAATGGAAAAAGTTAATTCCGTTGTAGGTTGGATTGTTCGAACCCCAGTAAATGGCTTCTTTGTTTTTAGGATTGTTATAAACGCCAGAAAACACGTTGAATTTGGTTTGCGGTTTTTCGCGCGGATATGCGGTTCGGATATTCAACACACCACTTAAGGCCGCCGATCCGTATAATACAGAAGATGCACCTTTGATAACCTCCACCTGTTCGATGTTTTCGACCGGAATAAAACCCCAGCTTGGTCGTCCTGCATCGCCCGAAAGCAAGGGTAAATCATCCACCAAAATCATAACACGGCTACCGGCACCGAAGCTATAGCCGCTTCCTGAACGAATCTGCGGTTCGGCATCCACGATACTCACACCCGGAACCTGCTGAAGCGCCGTTTCTATGGTCGTTGTATTCTTGTTTTCGATGATGTTTGGCCGAAGCACCTCCACACTAACGGTGAGCCGCTCGATATTTTGCTCGTATTTTCCGGCGGTAGTTACAAACGTTTCCAGCTCGGTAGATGATGGTACCAGTATAACGTCAAGACTTACCTTTTCGTTTGGCTTAATGTCTAGTGACTTTTCAAACAGGGTATAACCCAATTGGCGAAATACGATGGTACGCGAACCGGGCATTACTTCGAGCGAATAACTGCCATCTAGCTTTGTCACCACGCCCGATGTTTCTGCTCCTTTCGCATATACCGCAACGGAAAGCAGTTGTTCTCCTTCCTTCGATTTTACCACACCTGTAATCTTAGCACGCTCAATCTGGGCAATGGCATTTAGTGAAAAAAAGTAGAGAAAGACTGTCCAAAAGTGTGGTTTTCTGCAAGTTTCAAACATCGTGAAGAGTATTGTTGTAGGCATAGTAAATTGCAATGTACAAATTTTCATCTGTGGTGAATTATTCGTCAGAGTTGCATTACAACATTGCCATAACACTGCTTCCGGGAATAGGCTACCGAACGGCCCGAAAGATAATCCGCGAAACCGGTTCGGCGCAACAATTTTTCAGGGAATTGAAATCTGGTCGTATTCAACGCGATGCTTTTCCGTCTGATCTTGTAAAGCAATCCCTTTCTTTCGCAGAAAGGGAAATCGAGCAGCTCGAAAAAAACAAGATTCGCGCATTGCACCTCGAGGAACCCGAATTTCCACGCCGCATAAACGCCTGCGACGACGGGCCGATTGTGATATATACCAAAGGCGAAATGGACCTCAACAGCGCAAGGTGCATTGCCATTGTTGGCACCCGAAACGCCACTGCATATGGCATCCGTGTTACAGAAGAACTGGTTGAACACATAGCGAGATACAAAGGCACTGTAATAAGCGGTCTGGCTTATGGAATCGATACTGCGGCACATCGCGCTGCGAATGAAATGGGAATTCAGAATGTAGGAGTCGTTGCGCACGGCCTCGATAAACTATACCCTTCAAGCAATGCCTCGCTAGCACGCAAAATGGAACGATTTGGCGGATTGGTAAGCGATTTCAAAATTGGCACGCTCCCCGACCGAACGAATTTCCCAATGCGCAACCGAATTATCGCCGGGCTTTGCGACGCTACCATCGTAGTAGAAGCCGGAACAAAAGGAGGCGCACTGATAACCGCAAAAATGGCAAATGCTTATAACCGCGATGTCTTTGCTGTTCCGGGCCGGCATTCGGATGCGTATTCGAGCGGTTGCAATTTGCTCGTTCGGAACAATGAAGCAGCAATTCTGGCTTCTGCATCCGATCTGGCATGGCACCTTGGCTGGGAAGAGCCGGAGCTGTTCGAAAAAAGCGCAAAGAATGTGGTACTGGAAAAACTAGACGAAAACGAATCATTAT
>JBKCFX010000030.1:0-9514 GCA_046303595.1 Bacteroidia bacterium | reverse complement strand
GGCATAAACTGTCCAGTGTGTACCCAATTTGTGGCAATGCGGCGCAATTCCATAAAGGCTTACGGCAAAGGGCACATTGAATACACCGTGGAATTCGCGCGTTTGGTTCGGCGGCATCACAAAAGGTCCGTTTACTAGCGTTGAACCCAGTGGTGTCATAATATAGCCTTGCAATAAGCGGTTTGCCTGACCGGTTTCGAAAAAGATGTTTATCGATGACGAATCGCTTTCGTCGGCTGCTGTTGGGGCATACTGCATCTGGATTTTCAAATCAGCGCCTGCGTGCAAACGTTGGGTGATGCCCTGGCTAAAAATAATTGGACTTTGCCCGGGTACATAACCGGGAAGTTGCACCTGATTAAGATCTGCTGCAGAGCCTTGTCCGCCGGTATATCCATACTCGGGGGTTAAGGCATCGGCTGCAGCTGCGGCACCGGTTGTATCTTCCCAAATGAGCGCGTGGTGTACAATCTGCTTGTTGCCCGGACGAAATTCCATCGCACGGATGTTTTTATCTTCTGTTAAGCCGGTTGGAATAACAAAATAGCGGTATTCATCCTGATTGTTGCCCTGATGCAGGTACGATTGGCTAAACGAAACCACAAGATCGGGAACACCAACCTGCGAACCACTTGGGAAAACAGGCGGATTCGGTGTTAAAGCAGGATTGCCCTCAGGCATTCCCTGATCGACCCAATCGCTAATTTTCTGCTTTTCGTCGGCACTCAAATAATTTTCGCGCTGGTACGTGCGGTAATTGGGATCGGGCTTCCAAGGCGGCATATAGCCAATTTGGGTAACATACTGAATCATCGAACCCCAGTCGGCCACTTCCTGATAGTTTGTTAGCGGAAAAGGTGCAATTTCTCCACTGCGGTGGCACGAAGTGCAATGCTCATAAATTATGGGCGCAATATGCTCGGCAAAGGTTAGATTTTGTGCACTTCCGCTTTGCGATATCAATACAAAAGCAATTAAAACAGTAAAGATTTTTTTCATAGTTATGGATATTGAATGATGCATCCTACAGCTTGTGTTTCTGGAATTTCGGGTGATTTCCCACTTCGCCATGCCTCTATAGCGTTGCTAAGATATTGATTTTTAACTATTGTGCGACGCTTTCCGACCGAAGCAAAAGAATCGTCGATGCTACCCCGATAAACAATGCGGTTGGTAGCAATATCAATAAGCAAGGCTTCGGGGGTTACCGTGGCATTAAAAAGCTTTGCGTTGGCAAAACTAGAATCGGGTAACAAATCAAAACCAAGTTTATATTTCCGTGCAAATTGGCTGAGTGATTCTTTCTTTATTGCTGTTCTCGTGGGGAAATAGGCCTTTATCGATAAAACTGAATCGGGATATGTTTCGTCGATTTTGCGCAGTTCTGAAGTTACACTTTTACAGATCGGACAGGTTTCAGACATGAACAGAATTAGCTGCAATTGTTGTGATTTCAAACACTTCGCCGCCAAAAGTAAGATTAGAAATGGAAGGACTTTTTTTGCTATCATGTATTATATCATCACGATCAACTCACAGATTTCAACCAAACACATAGGTTTAAACAGTGTAAAAAATTAATATTCAATTTGAAACAGACATACAAACTAGTGCAAACTTAGCTTAGCCGTTCATGCGGAATAGGTTTCGCCGAATTTTCCAATATTTTCCTCCCAATCCAATAGCCCAGAAGCCCCATTGGGAAGTACGCCAGGGTTAAATCAACAATATTAAACCACAAGGGCGCGGGTAAAATAAATACCATGTAACACCCTCCGCTGAAAAATAGAAAGGAAGCTACCAACGCCGACTTTGGAGAATTTAATTCTAAAACCCAGGTAAGTAAAATCGCACTTACAAGCGTCCCAATTGAATGCGCTGCAAACGGTGCTATAAAATGTTTAGGTTCCAATAAAGACATGGAAGCCGAAAGTGATTCGGGCGAGTTAAAGCTAACACCATCGGGCAGCTTAACAAGCGATAATCCTAGCTGAAGGACAATTGAATTTGCTATAGCACCTAGAATCAATTGTTCAATCCAAAGAATGAAATACTTAATCGAATTCATTTGAACAAAACGTTTATGTTGGTTAGAAAAATTAAATTTCAATCCGCTTTATTTGATGCATCATCGTTTTAAAAAACAAAAGCTACCATCACCTGTTTCCAATCCCCTTAAATCGCCCAATGTAGAGCTTGCCAGTTTGTTCGAATTCAACATATCGGCAATTGAGCTGTTTAAATTTTCGGCCGAAATACAAGTCGCCTTTCCACTCAACAATGTTGTTAATGCCTGCATAAATAACATCCTTCCCGAAGCCTGATTTGAAGCATTGTTGCTGATAATCTGCGCCGAGTAACCCGTGTTCTTGAATGCTGCACAATCGCTTATCGTACGTTTTACTTTCGGAACCACCGAAGTGTATGCTGTATGCTGCGTACCTGCATCCATAAGCAACACGTGTTGCAGACCGGTACAAGTCTCCAGCCAGGCTGTAATTTTTTGCAGCGAAAATGCGGTTTCGGTGTTGGTGGTATCGCCGTCGACCGGTAACCAATAACCCGCCTCGTTACGAATCATACCCAGCCCGTTATGCAATATCAACAACGAACGCACCCGGGCCTGCTTCATTTCTTCCTTCATGGAAGCACTAAAAATTTCGTTTAGCTTGTTCAACGAAATATTTTCGTGCTCAATAATTCGGTCGATAGCATAGGAACGTAAGGCTTCGGCTGTTGCCCCATTAAATTTCAAGCTTGTGTCGTTGCGTGGATATCGTTCGTATTTCAGGTTATCGATGCTTATCACCCAGGTCTTTCCCATACGGTTTACACGGCTCGTATCTTCTGTTTTTACGGTGTATTGGCTGCTGCCCTTATTGCCCCAAATATCAATTGCTTCAACGAAGATGTTCGTTCCCGAATTAGGCGGAATTTCGGCCCGAAAAATCGGGTTTAACGCTGCATCCGAGAACAATGCAGGCTTACCATCAACCAATATTTGTTTTATCCTGCTTTCATCCGAAATCTTCCCCTCGATTAGCATTGGAACTCCCGGTTCTACATACAATTCGCGGTCGGCCGTTTCGTTTGGACGGTTAATTTCAATCTGAGGCGGATTTTCTTCTGTACGGATAATTTTGCACGTCCAGGTTGCTGTATTGAAATAAACATCCGTTGCCTGAATGCTCAATTTCTGCTTTCCTTCAATGGGAACCGTTACGCTAAAGGATGGATTCTTCTCGTTTTCATCGACACTGATACTTGCTCCGTTTGCTAGCAGCGATTTTATGCCCGAAGCATCCATGAGCATGCCATCGAGAGCTACCGTTTTTGTACTGGCCGGAACCACGATTGAGTCTTTTAAATCGCGCGGATTGGTAAGGATGATTTTAGGAGCATCTTCCTCTTTGTTGGCTTCATAATGCTTTTCGCTGATTGTAGCGAGGAGTTTCGAATATTCCTTGTTCGAAGGTTCCAATGCAGATGCCTTTCGGGCATCACGCAGTGCGCTGTTGAGGTCTTTTGCAGCTTCAAAGCAAACAGCGCGCAAGGCATACAAACCGGCTGTTTCGGGCTTGAGCACCAAGGCCTGATTCAAATCGTCGCTTGCCGATGCAAATTGCCCCAATTGCTTGTAAATCAAGGCGCGTTCGTACCAGGCATCGTAGCACTTTGCATTCACTTTCACTGCCTGTGCATAATCCTGCAAGGCGCGCTGCAGTTCTTTATTACCGGCAAAAGCCCGGGCGCGACCAATCAGGAAGATTTCGTTATTCGGATTTCGGCTAACAGCCTCGGCATAATTGTAAATCGCTAAGTCGTACTTGTACAAACCAAGTTGTGCTTTGGCTTGTCCGGCGTGTGCTGTTGCAAATAAATCCTGGCGTTCGCGGTAATTTTTATTCAGGCGCGCCAACTTTATGAAATCGCCGTATGCCTGTTCGGCCACTTGGTTGTTATTTAAACTATCGGCAGAAATACCTTGTATCAGGAAGGGTTCCGGATTTTCCTCATCCAGTTTTGCCGCCTCGCGCGCACTGCTGATGGCCTGATCGAATTTTCGCGCCTTAATTTGAAGGTATGCTTTACGAATCCAGCCTTCGGCATATTTGGGCTTTATTGCAAGTAATTGCTCCAAGGCTGTAACGGCGTCAGAATATTTCGTTTGCCCTTCGAGGGACTCGGCTAAAAACCAATATCCTTCCTGTTCCTTCGGTTCGGCTATTGTGTAGGTGCGAAGACAGGACTCAGCATCAGAAAATTTACTGAGTTTGATGCAGGCTTTGCCCTTTAGCAGCAAGGCCGGTGCATAGTTGTTCTCAGCAGCCAAAGCCTGGTCGAGAACCGGAAGCGCCAAATTGAACTCACCACGCTCAAAATGCGCTTCGGCATCGCGGCACAATTTCTTTGCAGATTGCGAAAAACTTGTTGAATAAAGCAATATACCTAGGAAAAGTAGTAGCAGTTTAGCGATTTTCATACCTTATTTTTTTCGAAATATAAGGCAAAGCCAGTCAGCTTCGGATGCTGTATCGCAGGATTCGAAATCCAATGCTTCAAAACAATTGGCAATTACGGGCTCATCGGTCTTTAAAAAACCACTCAGAAAAATGAGGCCTCCACTGCTCAACACCGATGCATACACAGCGGCATCGGCCACCAATACATTTCGGTTGATGTTTGCCAGAATCACGTCGAATTGTTTTCCTGCCAAAAGACGCGCATCGCCTGCAAAGCACTGCATATCAACACCATTCATCGCGGCATTTTCGGCGGCATTTTCGGCCGACCACTGTTCGATATCGATGCCTTCGACCGAGGATGCGCCACGCTTGGCAGCAAGAATTCCCAACACACCTGTACCGCATCCCATGTCGAGCACACGTTTGTTTTCGAAATCATATCCATACATCTTGGAACAAATTAGCCGCGTAGTTGCATGATGTCCGGTTCCGAACGACATGCGCGGTTCAATAATCAACTCCAGCCTGCTGTCGTTGAACGGAGAATGAAATGGCGCGCGAATTACGCAGTGTTCGTTTACCTCAACGGGTTCGAATCCGGCCTCCCAGGCAGCATTCCAGTTTTGCGCAGCGATTTCTTTAATCGTGTAGTGCAATCCAACGAACTCGGATGCCATGAGCTTGCGTACGTGCACTTCATCAAACGATTCGATAGGCATGTATGCCTGAAATTGTTGATTTTCTTCGGTGAAACTCTCAAAACCAATTTCGGCAAGATGCATGGTCAGCAAATCGCTTTGTGCCTTATTGCCCTTGGTTTCGGCTTCGAGTTCGATGTAGGTTCCGCTCAACATGCGCGTGCAATGCTTAGAAAATCTTCGGCCTTAAGCGAAGCTCCGCCAATGAGTCCGCCGTTGATGTTCGTTTTTGCAAAAAGTCCGGCTGCATTTGCGGCGTTGCAGCTTCCACCATATTGCAAACGAATGCTATTCCCGATTTCATTGCCGAAATGCTTGCACAACAAGGTACGAATGGCATCGTGTATTTCAGCAGCCTGCTCCGGACTTGCTGTTCGTCCGGTGCCGATGGCCCAAACGGGCTCGTAGGCAATGACGAGGTTATTGGCATTTAGATTGGCGCAGTTCTCAAGTACAGCCCGAAGTTGCGAATACACAATCTCAACGGCATTTCCGGCATCGCGTTCTTCGAGCGATTCGCCGCAGCAAAGGATAACCTTTAAGCCTGCTTCGAGGGCGCGTTTGCATTTTTCGAGTACCAGCGCATCGGTATCTCCAAATAAAGTGCGGCGTTCGCTGTGTCCAAGAATAACGTATGAAACACCGGCAGATGCCAGCATCGAAGCCGATACTTCGCCGGTAAATGCGCCCGATGTCTGAGCTGCGCAGTTTTGGGCACCGAGTTGAATGAGCGAATTTTTAAGTTCTTCGGCTAAAAGGGCAATCCAAGGAAAAGGGGGGCAAATTACAAGGTCGCAGTGAATTGGACTTTCTTGTACTTGAATTTTAAGTTGATTGGCAAGGCTAAGGGCTTCGGCCTTATTCAGATTCATTTTCCAGTTGCCGGCAACAATGTTTTGCATAATTCGTGGGTTCAGGCTTCAAAGATATTTGTTTCACCATTCATTTTCTGCTTCCGAACTTGCAGGATGCCAGCGGATATAGATTTCGTGGTGACGATTTTGTGTTATTTCCCTTGATTTTTCAACGATAAGCATACTTCCATCCTTCAAAATCCACTGCGCTTGTAGAATTGGATCCGAAGTGGTATCGGCCTGCATCAGCGCTTCCCAAAAGCAAGGCGAAAACAAATCAGACTGCGCATGACCGCTTCCACACAAGAGCGAACCAAAGAACAATGAAAATGCAAAGCGTTTCACAACGGCAAAGTGAAGGCATAAAGAAATTCATCCAACATGCGTATAAGCCAAAACAACGAACCGGCCTGTTAATAAAGCTGTTGATGGCGTGTTGAAAAGACGAACAACCTTATTCAATTCAAAAATGCGGTAAACCGAAAATTGGGATTAGAAAGAAAAAAATAGCAAATGTATACCATTGGCACTTGTGTGCGCGTTATCGAATAAAATCCACACCATGAAAGCCTTCATCACCTCGTGCATCGCCTTGATTCTATTTCAATCGGTATCGGTAGCACAAAACCGTTGTGTTTTGAAGTATGCATCACTCGAAAAGCTACTAACGGATTCGCAAACAGACAGCTTGCTGCAATTGGAACGCGATTGTGCAATTGAATTCCAACAAATCATCAACAACTATAGAAAAAATTATGATGGTGAAGAATTGATTTGGAGCGACGCTTTATGGCTCGCTGCACGAAATCACAGCGATTATTTATTTGAAAATAAGGTTTTTTCGCATGGTGAAACTGAAGGAAAAGCATTGTTTACCGGAGAAGATCCATCAAATAGAATTGAATTTGTAGTGGGCGAGTATCATTATTCGGGGGAGAATATTGTTAAATCTTGGACGAATAACAAAAGTGCCCAAAAAATTGCCGAAAATGCCTTTGAAATCTGGAGAGAATCTGATGGCCACAATAACAACATGTTAAATAAATCATATAAAGCGCATGGAGTGGCCTTTCGCATCAATCCAGAGAATGGTCAATTCATTGCAACCGATGTTTTCTCACTTTCAGTTCCGTTTAAAACGATACAGTCATTGGCTTCGCATGTAATGATCAGTGAATCAAACTATACCTATGATTACACCAATCCAAGAAAAATATCAAAAAGTACTTTGAATACAGGTGCAATACGGAAAGATCTTGGCAATGCATTTTACTACGCCAAAGTTCAGGAACAGCTCAATGAAGCAGGAAAGCGGAATACTGAATTAGCAAAGAAAACTGCCAAACGAAATTCGGAATTCCTCAGCAGTTTTGTAAAAAACCGTGAATTGATGAAAGAAATGAAAGGGCAAAACTGGTTTACACTTGCAGAGTCGAGGGTTGTAGCCGGAAACGTATTTCAGCACGTAACGGGTAAGCATAAAAATGTTGTTACCTCGGTTATTGTGGCGTTTAAACCCGAAAAATACAGCATCGGTGAACTATCTAAGTGCGTATATGATACCTGGAAAGCGCATTTGATTGAAAAAGCATCAAAATATGCATATCATGTTGCGCTGAAGCGAAAAGGCGAACATTTTATTGTTTGTGCTTCGTTCGAACAGGCCGGATAAATCCTGTTGCCCAAACCAAACAAATATCATTTTGAGGTTCTGGTGAAAATGTAAATTGCATTCAAATCACGTCGAAATCAGCATGTTTATTCATGCTATCCCATTGGCGTCAAGAATGCTCGAATGAAAACATATCGATATTGCCAAAGTTGTGGCTATCCCCTTAAAAAAGATAAACAAGGAGGTGGCACGGAAAAAGACGGTTCTAAGAGTGCGAAATACTGTTCTATGTGTTACGCAAACGGAACATTTTTGACTCCGCCCGAAATCGACACGGCAGAAAAAATGCAGAAATTCTGTATTCAGGAAATGAAAAAATCGGGGATGAATGCAATTTTAGCTTGGTTGGGTACAAGGCCAATAACAAAACTGGAACGCTGGAGAAATACTCCTTGAGGTATGCGTTATGCTTTGGGTCTCAATTCAAAATTTTTCCCGAGGTATACATTGCGAACTGTTTCGTCGGCAGCAAGTTCCTCGGCTGTTCCGGCCTTCAAAATCCTTCCTTCGAACAGCAAATACGCCCGATCGGTAATGCTCAACGTTTCGTGTACGTTATGATCGGTAATCAAAATACCGATGTTGCGTTTTTTTAGTCCGGCAACAATCGACTGAATGTCTTCGACCGCGATCGGATCGACTCCCGCAAAGGGTTCGTCGAGTAAAATAAACTTCGGATCGGAAGCCAAGGCACGGGCAATCTCTGTCCTTCTGCGCTCACCACCCGACAATACATTTCCATTGCTTTTACGCACCTTTTGCAAACTAAACTCGTCGAGCAGTGCTTCTAAGCGCTCCTTTCGTGCCGCTGCATCGAGCTTGGTCATTTCGAGCACGGCCATTATGTTGTCTTCGACTGTTAGCGTGCGAAATACCGACGCTTCCTGCGCCAAATAACCAACACCGAGCTGGGCGCGCTTGTACATAGGCAAAGCTGTAATATCGCGTCCATCGAGGAAAATACGTCCTTCGTTCGGACGAATCAAGCCAACCGTCATGTAAAAAGTAGTTGTTTTTCCGGCACCATTGGGCCCCAGTAATCCAACAATTTCGCCCTGATTTACTTCTACAGAAACATCATTTACTACAATGCGTTTCTTATACTTTTTGATGAGGTTTTGGGTATAGAGTTTCATGCTAATTAGAAGCGAAAAACAAGCGACATGCGTAAACCAAAGGGCTTTGCCAGCGGACGTTCGAGATGTGTCATGCGCCAAAGTGCGTCAACGCGGATTACTTTCAGAATATTCTCAACAGCCACGCCCGACTCGAGATACGGACGGTGAATACGCGGATCGAGCCCTCCCGGATAATTCATCAATGCCAGATTCGAATCACGCATATCGCCGATAACAGATTTCAAGGTCAACACTTCGCGCCATTTGAGTTTGCGAAGTAAGGGGATTTTATTCAAAAAGTAACCTTCGAAGTGATGATCGATAAACAGCGATGCATACCGATCGCTGGCAAATTCAAAAATGTTCATCATGTTAAAGGCAAGCTGATCGAGCGCGTAGGTTTGCGAGCCCTGGTGCACATCGAGAAAAGGGAAAGGCACATTTCCCCAGGTTTGACTCAAATCGAGCTGGTAATCGGTATAGCCGAACGGATTGAGCCGGATGCGGTCGCCGATGCGGAAACGCACTTTGTAATAGCTGAATTCAGAGCCCATGATGTTTGGAACGCCCGCTGTTAGGTCGAGCTGCAAAACGGGTGCTTTCGAACCGGCGCTGATGCGGTCGAACTCGCCTGAAATGTATTTTTCTTTCCAGGCAAATCGGGTATGCAACGAAAACTCTGTGGTGGTTGTATTTTGAATGGGAA